>JAYTRP010000361.1:0-14121 GCA_043746145.1 Hyphomicrobiales bacterium
TCGGCATCTTCCACCCACTCCGCTACAGTTTCGATGCCTAGATGCTGGGCGAGCGAGGCGAGCGTGCGCACAAAGAATTGATCATCGGCTGAGCGCGTCAGGTTCTGCACGAAGGCGCCGTCGATCTTTACGATATCGACGCCGAGACCGCGCAGATTGCGAAATGACGTATGGCCGGCGCCGAAATCGTCCATTGCGATGCGGACGCCAAGCCCTTTCATTCGCTTGAGAACGCGGGCGGTGGCTTCGAGATCGACGATCGCCTGGGTCTCGATCAGTTCAATCGTCAGCCGTTTGGCGGCGCCCGGCGCCGCGGCAAGGTGACCCTTGAGACGTTCAAACCAGTCTGGAGCGCGCAAAGTGGCGATGGATATATTCATCGATAACCGTCGCGTGGGCTCCGCGACCAGACAAGCCAGCGTGAGTTCGAGAACCCGCTCGTCGAGCAATTCGATTAGCCCAAGCTTCTCGGCTACGGAAATGACGGGGTCGGGGCCAAGCGTGCCGCCTTCCTCGAGGCGAAGCCGCATCAAGGCCTCATCATAGGCGGGCAGGCCGGGCCGGGTCGGCTGGATTCGCTGGAATGCGAGGCAGATGCGGCGATCATTGAGCGCAGAAATAATTTCATCGGCGATCTCGGCTTCCCGCCGCCGCAACTCGGCGGCCGGTTCGTCGGGCTTATAAAGCGAGACTTGCAGATCGCTCGTCTCCGCTTGCTCGAACGCCTCGTCCGCGCGCTGCAGCAATTGATTGGCATTGCGGCCGTGGCGCGGCGCAAGCGCCGCCCCGACGCGCACACGGGCCTGCAAAGCGCCGGCCGTAGTCTCAAACGGAGCGGTGTTTGCCTGTCGTGCGATTCGCGATGCGGCGATTTCGAGCTGGTCGGTCGGACCGATGGAAATCAGCAGCGCGAACCGGCCCCCGGAATAGCGCACGAGCTTGTCGCCATTCCGCACGCTCTTGGCGAGGCGGCGCCCGACTGCGAGGATCAATTCATCCGCCGCGTCGTAGCCGTTGTTCCGATTGACAGCAGCGAGGTTAGTGATGCCGACGATCAGCAGGGCATAGGCAGCCTCGCCGGGCCTCGCTTCCGCGCATTTCTGGTCGACCCATTCGTTGAAAGCGCGTCTCGAGCACAGCGTGCCCTCGAACCCGTCCTCGAGCAGCACGGTCGCTGAAGGCGTCGGCGCGCGCGATAATACGCGCAGCACGCCATGAACGCGGTACGGCGGTCCGTTCGCCTCGGCGAACCAGCGCCCGAAATCCTCAACCTCGAGGATGCCCCCGTTGGTGGAGCCAATCCGGTAGGCGATCCGGAACGGAGCGCCAAACCCGTCGTCGCTGGCAAGGCCGTTTTGAATGACGTGCCGGCGCGAGACTTCCGAATCGGTCGTTACGAGGCCGGCGAACCCGTCCCCGGTCGCGAGCAGGTTGGGAGGGAAGCCGCGAAGCGTTACGTCGACGCTCGGGCCCCAGGTCAGGCGGTCGGAGGGAATGTCCCAGTCGTAGACGACAACGTCGAGATTGGTGAGGATCGCGAGGGGATCGTTGCCTGCGCTCGCCTCGGTGGTCTCGGTCGCGACAAAGTCGGTCGTGTCGTTCACCCGTCCTGCCTCTCGCTTCGGCTGCTTGCTCGCCTGGATCAACCCTGGGCCGAAGCTGCCGATCATTTCACTAAAAAAATTAACTCTAGGTTTCCCTCGCGCCCACTGCGGCAAGCACCGTCAGAATTTATCCTTGCGAGTGCGTAATTCTGCAAACACCTGCGCCGGATCGGCGCCTTCCATGCCGAGCGACCGCTGAACGCTAACCTGGTCGGCGCGCAGGAACGGATTGGCGGCAAGTTCCAGGGCGATCGTCGTCGGCAAGGTTGGCTTTCCCTCCGCCCGAGCGCTGCGCACCCATTCCGCCCGTTCGCGCAGATCGGCGTTATCGGGCTCGATCGTCAGCGCGAAGCGCGCGTTTGCTTCCGTATACTCGTGCCCGCAATAGACCTGCGTGTCCCCTGGCAGTGCGGCGAGCTTCGACAGCGAATGCCACATCACGGCGAGAGGCGCCTCGAGCACCC
This sequence comes from Hyphomicrobiales bacterium, assembly GCA_043746145.1. Taxonomy (GTDB): domain Bacteria; phylum Pseudomonadota; class Alphaproteobacteria; order Rhizobiales; family Beijerinckiaceae; genus Roseiarcus. The sequence goes on from JAYTRP010000361.1 coordinate 2,069, forward strand.
GCCCGCATCCCAGTGAAAACAAGGCGTCGGCAGTGAAAACGATCTGGTCTTCGTCAAACAAATAGGCGATCTGGCCAAGGGTATGGCCGGGTGTTTCAATCACCGAGGCCCGCAGTCGGCCGATGGTGACGATGTCGCCCTCGGAGACCTCGAGGTCCAACCTGCCGATTCGCACAGCCTCTTTGGCCGGCCCGACAATCCGCAGTTTTGGAAACGCCGCTTTGACTCCAGCAATGCCTTGAGTGTGATCGGCGTGGTGATGCGTGACCAGAATGTCGCTGATCGCCCAACCTTTCGAGTTAGCCGCTGCGATCACCGCCTCCGCGTCGGGAGCGTCGATAGTCGCCGTGCGGCCCGAACTCGAATCGTGGATAAGGACGCCGTAATTGTCCGTGAGACAGGGAAACTGGAACACGTGCGTCGTCATATCAGCTCCTCGCGGTCGCAACGAAGCGGACTGATAGCCTCTCGCGCGGGGGAAGGCTATGATGTGAATTCGCGCAAAGCTCACAACGGCGTGCGCTGTTGGGCAGCTTGGTCATGACTCTCGACGTCCACGATCTCAACGCGTTTTACACTTCGCCGCTGGGCGAAGTGACGCGTCGGCTGATCGGGCGCGTCCTGCGCGAGCGCTGGGACAATTGCGCCGGTTTATCCCTTATGGGCCTAGGATATTGCGGACCCTATCTCGAGCGGTTTCGCGACGAGGCGCAGCGCACGCTGGCGCTGATGCCGGCGCAGCAGGGGGTCGCGCACTGGCCCTCCGCCGGGCGCTCGGCTTCCGCGCTCGTCATCAGCGACATGCTGCCGCTGCCAGACGCGAGCATCGATCGCGTGCTCGTTGCCCACGCGCTGGAAACCGCTGAACATCCCGACGCGGTGCTGGAGGAAGTCTGGCGCGTACTGGCGCCGGGCGGGCGGGCGATCATTGTCGCTCCGTCGCGCCGTGGGGTATGGGCGCGCGTCGATGGAACGCCGTTCGGCCATGGGCAGCCGTTCTCAAAAGGGCAATTGCGCGATCTCGTGCGTGATGCGCTGTTTTCGCCAATTTTTTGGGGTGAAGCGCTATATGCGCCGCCGTTTCGCCGGCGGGTGTTCGTCAATTGGGGCCCGGCGATCGAAAGAATCGGCGCTGCTGTCGGGTTTCCCTTCGCAGGCGTCCATATTGTCGAGGCGACCAAGCAGGTCTATCGGCCAGTAGCGGTGCGCCGAGTGACCCGACGCCCGCTCGTCTCGCTCGAACCAGCATTGGCGGCGAACGCTCCGCACGGCCGGCCGGCCGGTCAGGGGAATTGGCGCCGCCAGGCGAACGTGCTCTTTAATAAAAACTCTAGCTGAGACCCAAAACCCATGTCGGAAAAGCTGCTCGTACTCCTGCGACACGGCCAGAGCGAATGGAACCTTAAAAACCTGTTCACGGGCTGGAAGGACCCTGATCTTACCGAGACGGGAATCGAGGAGGCCAAAGCCGCAGGACGGCGGTTGAAGGCGCGGGGGCTCGCCTTCGATATCTGCTTCACCTCCGCGCTTACGCGGGCGCAACGCACACTCGATCTCGCACTCGCTGAACTCGGCCAGACTGGCCTGCCGATCACGCGCGATCAGGCGTTAAACGAGCGCGATTACGGCGATCTTAGCGGCCTTAACAAGGATGACGCGCGTAAGCGTTGGGGCGAGGATCAGGTCCATGTTTGGCGGCGCAGCTACGACATCGCCCCTCCAGGGGGTGAAAGTCTGAAGGACACCGTCGCGCGGGCGCTGCCCTACTATTGCCAGCACATTCTGCCGGCTGTGCTGCGTGGCGAGCGCGTGCTGGTCGCGGCGCATGGCAATTCTTTGCGCGCCCTGGTGATGGTGCTCGACCAACTGACGCCGAAAACGATTCCCTCGATGGAACTCGCGACGGGCGTACCGCTTGTCTATCAGCTCAACGCGGATTCCACGGTCGCCTCGAAAGAGGTGCTGGAGTCATGAGGGCGGTCGCGGGCGTCCTCGGGGCGGCGCTTCTGATCGTTGCGACACCGTCCCTCGCCAACGATTCGACCGCCGAACTCGCCAATAACGGCTTGCGGTTCCTGCACGACCCAGACATCGCGATACGGTCGGAAGATCTCGCGATTTCGACGGAGGCCGTGAAGATCGCCTACGTCTTCGAGAATATGTCCAAGTCCGACAAGACGGTGACGATCGCGTTTCCGATGCCCGACATTGCCTTCAACGGCGACGATGACATCGGCCTTCCCAGCACAGATCTCGATAATCCCTTTCATTTCCATGTCGCGGCCGATAGTGCGCCGATAACGCCGACGCTGGACCGCCACGCGCTGGTGAACGGGCAGGACCTCTCCAATCGCCTCACCGCCGCAAAAATCCCGTTCATGCCCGGCGCCGAGGCCACCAACAATGCGCTCGACGCTCTTCCGCAGGCGAGCAAAGACGAGTTCGTCAAGCTCGGGCTTGCGGCCATTGAGGAATTTACGACCAAGCCTGACACTCCCCTCGAAAAGCACCTGACTGCGGCCTGGACACTCCGCGCCGCCTATCTCTGGAAGCAGACTTTTCCGGCGGGCGCGAAAGTGCGGCTTACGCAGGACTATGCACCGAGTGTTGGCGGATCGGCGCAGACGATGGTGGGGACAAAGGACTGGCGACAGAATGATCAGATGCAGGCTTACCCCACCAAATACTGCATGGAGCCTTCGTTTGAGGCAGCGGTAGTCAAGGTCATCAAGGCGCGCAAGCTCGACTATGCCCCGTTTGGGGAGCAGCGCATCTCCTACATACTGAAGACCGGCGCCAACTGGGCGGGTCCGATCGGCGACTTTCACCTGACGATCGACAAAGGCGCACCGGAAAACTTCGTCAGCTTCTGCGGCGAGGGCGTGACGAAGACGGGGCCGACGCGGTTCGAAATGCGCAAGACGGATTTCACGCCGACCAACGATCTGGACATTCTTATTCTGACGCCGACGAAGGGTTGATGTGGTCAGTTAGAACCATGGGCTCGCGACTGAAATGGATCGGCGCGTTCTTGACGGCTGTCCTTCTCTCGTGGGCAGGAGCCGAAGGCGCGCAGGCGAGCGAACCGGTCGATCTCCGAATCGTGCTTGCCGCCGATGTATCGAGAAGTATCGACGACGCCGAGTTCACACTGCAGCGCAGGGGATATGCGGCCGCGATCACAGATAGTCAGGTTATGGAGGCAATTCATGCTGGCAGGCGTGGAGCGATTCTCATCTCATTCGTGGAATGGGCCGGCGCGGGAGAGCAACAGACTGTCGTCGACTGGACCCCCATTGCCAACGAAACGGATGCGCGCGACTTCGCGGCCCAACTCTCGGCGGCTCCACGTTCCTTCGTCGGTCGCACCGCAATTGGTTCGGCGATCGAGTACGCATTCCAGAAGTTATCGGCGAGCGCAACAGACGCCGAGCGAAGCGTGATCGATGTTTCTGGTGATGGAGTCAGCAACCAGGGGGCTTCGGTCACAGCGGCTCGAGACGCGGCGGTTCAGGCCAATGTAACCATCAACGGCCTTGCGATCTTCAATCAAAGAGCGGCAGCGTTCGGCGGCTACCTCGCCGCCCACACGAACCCGCCAGGGGGCATCGACGGCTATTATCGCAGCGATGTCATCGGGGGCGCGGGAGCCTTCGTGCTGCGCATCGACGATTTCAACAGCTTCGAGCAGGCGATGATTCGTAAACTCATCACCGAGGTTTCTTCGGGTCCGCCTACGAATGCGAAGGGATGACGGACACCGTCGAGCGGTGAAATGTCGACTCCTGCGCTTGCATCGCTGGCCCCTTTCGCCTATGAGACCGGCCTCTATCAAGAACCGCCCGGCTGTTAGGGCTGCCGTGGCGGTTCTTTTTTCGCTCATTCCGATGCGAGCGGGCTGCTAAGGCCCGAGAATCCTCAAAAGGGCGATAAGCCCAGGAGAGCCAAATGCCCAAACTAAAGACTAAATCGGGCGCTAAAAAGCGCTTCAAAATTACGGGAACAGGCAAGGTCGTCTACGCCCACGCAGGCAAGCGCCACGGCATGATCAAGCGCAGCACCAAGCAGATTCGTAATCTGCGCGGCACCAACATCTTGTTCAAGACCGACGGCGACAACATCAAAAAGTACTTCCTGCCCAACGGCTGACCGTAGCTTTCCCGGAGAATTTGCATGGCTCGCGTAAAACGCGGCGTAACGTCCCACGCCAAACATAAGAAGACGCTAGAGGCCGCCAAGGGCTTTTTTGGTCGTCGCAAGAACACGATCCGCGCCGCCAAGGCTGCGGTCGACAAGTCGATGCAATATGCCTACCGCGACCGCAAGAATCGCAAGCGCGAGTTCCGCGCTTTGTGGATTCAGCGCATCAACGCGGCGGTGCGTGAGCACGGCATCACGTATAGCCGGTTTATCGCTGGCCTGATCGGCGCCGGGATCGAGGTGGACCGCAAGGTGCTATCCGACCTCGCAGTCACCGAGCCAGCGGCGTTTGCGGCGATCGTCGAGCAGGCTAAGGGGTTTTTGCCCAAGGCGGCGTAACGTCAAAACTTCTCCCGCTTGCGGGAGAGGGTAGGGTGAGGACGAGCCAGCAGGCGCCTCACTCCCAATACCCTCATCCAGCGCTAGGCGCCCACCTCGCCTGCGTAGCAGGATAAGGGCTGCGGCGCCCCTGGACCCAGATCATGACTGACCTGACTTCCCTGCGTAGCGAAACCCTCGCCGCCGTCGCCGCCGCTATCGACGAAGCGGGACTGGAATCCGTGCGCGTCGCCGCGCTGGGCAAAAAGGGATCGATTTCGGCCCTGCTCGCCACGCTTGGCAAAATGGCCCCAGACGAACGACGCGTCGCCGGCGCCGCCATCAACGCGCTGAAGGACGAAGCGGCGGAAGCTCTCGCCGCTCGCCGCGCGGTTCTGAAGGGCGCCGCGCTCGAAGCCCGGCTTGCGGCCGAGACGCTGGATGTAACGCTCCCCGTCCGTCCGGCAGGCATCGAAACCGGCCGCATTCATCCAATCAGCCAGGTGATCGACGAGGTCACCGCGATCTTCGCCGATATGGGCTTTGCGATTGCTGAAGGGCCGGACATCGAGAGCGACGATTACAATTTCACCAAGCTGAACTTTCCGCCCGGCCATCCCGCGCGCGAAATGCACGATACGTTCTTCTTTGCGCCCGACGCCAATGGCGAGCGCAAACTGCTGCGCACGCACACGAGTCCTGTTCAGGTGCGCACGATGCTGGCGCAAAAGCCGCCGATCCGCGTGGTATGCCCGGGCCGCACCTATCGCGTCGATTTCGACCAGACCCACACGCCGATGTTCCATCAGGTCGAGGGATTGGTGATCGATCGCAGCGCCAATTTGGGCAATCTCAAATGGGTGCTGCAGGAATTCTGCAAGGCGTTCTTCGAAGTGCCTGACGTAAAGATGCGCTTTCGGCCAAGCTTTTTCCCCTTCACGTCCCCCTCGATGGAAGTCGACATTCAGTGCCGGCGGTCGGGCGGGGAGATCCGCTTCGGTGAAGGCGAGGACTGGCTGGAAATTCTCGGCTGCGGCATGGTGCACGCCAACGTGCTGCGCCTTTGCGGCATCGACCCCGACGAGTTTCAGGGGTTCGCCTGGGGGATGGGAATCGACCGCATCGCCATGCTCAAATACGGCCTGCCAGACCTGCGCGACATGTTCGACGCCGACCTGCGCTGGATCCGGCATTACGGGTTCCGGCCGCTCGATGTGCCGACGTTGGCGGGCGGGTTGAGCGGGTGAGGACAAAGATAGTCTCCCGTAGGTAACGCCTTGCAACACCTGCAAAAGGTGAATGCGAGCCATCGGTGATTGGTGTGTTTGCTCGCCAAGGCCTCACGGAGAGTTTATGTCAGGGGCAGCAAGCAGGTTTTAGAGGCCATTCCCATGCTAAACGCGGTTCGGGCCGACGAGGCCGAGAACGCGGTACGTTCCGCGCTGTACAGGCTGTTGGACGCGGACGTGATCGATCGAGTCTCGGTGGCCGCAAACAAGGATCCCTCCGACGAGCCGGCGCTGTTCGTCTTGGTTCATCTCAAGCAACGACGCGATCGACCGACCGCGGATAAGCGAATCGAAATTATCGGAGCAATGATCGACTCGCTTCTAGACCTTGACGACGCGCGTTTCCCGTTCCTGTATTTCGCGGCGCCGGATGACACCATGGCTGAAGAGACGCGAGACTGACCCACAATGCGTAAGTTGGTCTGCGATCAATTCGAAGTGGCTGAAATTCTGGCGCGATCGGGGGCCAAACGTGCGAGCGAGGCGGCGCTTCGGCGGGCGGTGTCCACGGCGTATTACGGGCTGTTTCAAGCTCTTTGTGAGATGAGCGCCCGATCGCTCGTTGGCCGAGGACAACCCTGGGATGTCTGCACACCGATCTTTCGATCACTAGATCATGGCTGGACGCGCACTCAATTCAGCGAACGCGCCGCTGACAAAAAACACCCTCTTGGCATTACGGTCCATGAAATAGGCGTGGCTTTCACTGAGCTTCAAGGGGCTCGCGAATGGGCTGACTATAACCCGGAGCCACACCCGGAAGCGGATGAGGCTACTGGCCAGAAATTCGCCAGAGAGGAAGCTCTTGCATTAATCGAGACCGCAAGGCGCGCTGTCAGCAAACTCGATGGTCTCGACCGGACAATCCAACTCAAGCTGGCCATTCGTTTGGTCGCGCGCACACGAAAAGATGCTCGTCGATGAAATTCACGCTCTCCTGGCTCAAAGACCATCTCGAAACGACCGCCTCGCTCGCCGAGATCGTCGATACGCTCACCCGCATCGGCCTCGAGGTCGAGGGCGTCGAGGATGCGGGTGCGAAGTATCGGGGCTTTGTGACCGCGCTTGTGATCGAGGCCAAGCCGCATCCCAACGCCGACCGGCTGCGCGTCTGCATGGTCGATGCGGGCGGTGAGCCGGTGCAGGTGGTGTGCGGCGCTCCCAACGCCCGCACCGGGATGAAAAGCGTGTTTTCACCGGTGGGGACCTATATTCCCGGCAAGAAGATCACGCTGGTCAAGGGCGTGATCCGCGGAGTCGACTCGAACGGCATGCTTTGCTCGGCGGCTGAACTCGAGATTTCCGACGACCACGACGGGATCATCGACCTGCCCGACGACGCGCCGGTGGGAATGGCCTACGCTGCCTATGCCGGTCTCGACGATCCCGTTATAGACATCAATCTGACGCCGAACCGTCCCGACGCGACGGGTGTCACGGGGATTGCTCGCGATCTCGCCGCAGCGGGGCTGGGAACTCTCAAAACCCCGCCGGTCGCGCCCGTCGAGGGCCGCTTCGCTGCGCTCGTAAAGGTGACGCTCGACTTCTCGCCCGAGGACAAGCAACTTTGCCCCGCTTTCGCGCTGCGCCTCGTGCGGGGCGTGAAGAATGGCCCCTCGCCGGACTGGTTGCAAAAGCGCTTACGCGCGATCGGGCTCCGGCCAATCAACGCACTGGTCGACGTCACCAACTATCTCACCTTCGATCGCGGGCGGCCGTTGCACGTGTTCGACGCCGCCAAGGTTCAGGGGAACCTCACTGTGCGCCGCGCCAAAACCGGCGAGAGCTTGCTCGCGCTCGACGGCAAAACCTACGCGCTTCAGCCCGACAATGTGGTGATCGCCGACGAAAACGGCGTCGAATCGATCGCCGGCGTGATGGGGGGCGAGCATTCCGGCTGCGACGAATCCACCACTGACGTGCTGATCGAGAGCGCGCTGTGGGACGCCAACAACATCGCCCGCACGGGGCGTCAACATGGGATCGTCACCGACGCGCGCTACCGTTTCGAGCGGGGCGTCGATCCGGACTTCTGCATTCCCGGAGCCGATCTCGCGACTGCGCTGGTCATGCAGTTCTGCGGTGGCGAGCCGTCGCTCCTGCTTGTGGCGGGCTACCCGGCCAAGTCGCGACAGGTCGTGAACTTCCCCTACAGCGAGGTCGAGCGGCTGACCGGCCTCGACATTCCCCGTGAGGAGGGTGAGGCGATCCTGGCACGGCTCGGTTTCGATGTGGCGGGCGACAAGGTGATCGTGCCGAACTGGCGGCCCGACATCGACGGCAAAGCCGACATTGTCGAGCAAATCGTGCGCATCGCGGGGCTCGATCGGGTCGCCAGCGTCGCGCTGCCGCGAGTCGACGCGGGCGTGCCAAAGCCGGTGTTGACGCTGCTGTAGAAGCGCACCCGCACAGCCAAGCGAGCGCTTGCCGCATTGGGCCTCGACGAGGCGATCACCTGGTCCTTCATCCCTAAATCGCACGCGGAAAAGTTCGGCGGCGGCGCGCCGGCGCTTGCACTGGCCAATCCGATCGCTGCCGACATGTCTGACATGCGACCGAGCCTGATCCCGGGCCTCGCCGCGGCCGCCGAGCGTAACGCTCGCCGTGGCTTTGGCGATGTCGCGCTGTTCGAAGTCGGCCAGATCTTCGTGGGCGATGGCGAGAACGGCCAGCGCATTGCGGCGGCTTCCCTGCGGCGCGGCTTGGCCAAGCGCCAGGGAGAGGGCCGGCACTGGACCGGCGGCGGCGGCGTCGACGTGTTCGACGCCAAGGGTGACGCGCTCGCCTTGCTTGCTGCGCTCGGCGTATCGCTCGCCGCCGTGCAGATCGTCCCCGGCGGCCCGGCTTTCCTGCATCCCGGCCGCGCGGCGACGCTGCAATTCGGCCCGAAGAACGTTATTGGCTGGTTTGGCGAACTGCACCCGAAAGTCTGCGAAACGCTTGATGTCGCGGGGCCGCTGTTGGGTTTTGAGATTATTGTCGATGCGATCCCCGCCCCCAAGGCGCGCCCGACCAAGGCCAAGCCCAAGCTCGATCGCTCGGAGTTCATGGCGGTCGCGCGCGACCTCGCATTTATAGTCGATGAGGGCGCCCGCGCGGCCGACATTCTGAAGGCGACGCTTGGCGCTGACCGCACGCTGGTGACCGCAGCGGACGTCTTTGACGTTTATCGCGGACCGGGAGTGCCAGAGGGTGCGAAATCGATCGGGGTGAGCATCATTCTGCAGCCGCGCGAGCGCACCCTGACCGATGCAGATATTGACGCGGTGATCGCCAAAATTGTCGCGGAGGTCGGCAAAAAGACCGGGGCGACGCTGCGCGCATGAGGTTGGCGCTCACCATAGCGGCGGCCGTCCTCGGCGCAACGGCGGCGCTCGCAGAGGATCATGCGGCTTGCGCCAAGTTCCAGGCGCCGATGGAATATAACGCCTGCCTCGCGAGACTTGGCCCACGAGCGGGCGCGGTCCACGCCGCGTCACCGTCGCGCGCGGCGGCCGGTTCGCGCGCGGTCAGGCCAAGTCGAACTTACGCGTATCCTTCGCATCGCGGGCGCGGACGGGTGCGGATGGAGTTTACAATCAAGCCGCGGTGATCGTCTCAACACCACCTGCGCTAAGTCGACTTGGCCGTATCATTCGCAGACTTCAAAGGTCTCAACGGGTCGGGATCGCGACTAGGCGAACAACCGTCCAAGCCTTGCCGCGGGTCGTAAGTCGACCCGGAGCCTACGAAGCGCGGCCCATATGCCGATGGCGGCGGAATCGAGAACAGGAATGTTTATTTCGCTTTCGAGCTTCGCTGCGAAGCCATGGCCGGGCAGGTTAGTGCTCCAGATCACCACGGCATCGATGCTTCCGAGGGCGGCATGTTTCCGCGCGAATTGTATGATCGGGTGCGGTTCGGCGAGTGCGGCTGCAAAATTGTCGGTGAAGCCGAGAGCCAGCTCCGCCACGGCCTTGATCCCCTAGGCTGCGAAACGGGCGGCAAACACGGACCCTTGTTCGGGTGTTCCTTGGGTGACCAGCGCGATGCGGCGAATTCGGAAGGCTTCAAACACGTCCAGCGCGGCAAGTGCTGTGGTGACCGCCGGAAGGCCGGTGTGACGTTCTAGACGCGTGCACAGTTCTCGGTCGTGCTCGAAGTCGAGCGCGGCGCCGTGGGTGGCGTTCCAGCAGAGGACGTTGACGCGGGCCTGCGCGAGCATCTCTGCCGCCTCCACGAAGGGCGCTTGGTCGTAGCGATCCGCCGACTGACCCAGGCCATTGCCGTGATAGGGGATCCGAGCGAAGCAGGCATCGACACCCGGAATAACGGCCAGGACATCTTGGGTGACGCGTTCGACCACGCGGTTGGATGAGGGCACGATCACGCCGATCGCGCGCTCCCCGGCCGCGATGCGACGGGCGTCTATGATCGCCTCCCGCGAGGTTCGGCCGAGGTGTTTGAAAGGGGCTCGACCGAGGCCAACCAATGGCGTGCCAGATCGACGCGGCGCGTCACCCAAATCCGATCGCCTAGCTCATCGAGCAGGCCCAAGATGCTTTCCGCCGCCGCAAAGCGGGCAGGGCGACCGCAGATGCGGAGATGGAAGCCTATATTTAGAAGACTGCTCCGGCCGCGTTCAGCTTCATTCTGCAAGGTGGACAAGGCCGCGCGCACATAACGCACGAACTGCTCGGGTTCGGCGAAGCCGTTGGGGTGGAAGAATTTCATATCGTTGCTGTCGAGCGCATAGGGCACCACCAGCATCTGTGCGGAGCCGGCCGGTGAAGTATAAGGCAGGTCGTCATCAAAGCCGTTGGAGTCGTAGAGGAAACCTAGCTCCGCAAGCAATTCCCGGGTATAGCGGCTTTGGCCGTCACGGCAAAAGAAACCGAGCGGCCGTACGCCGGTGACCTGCTTGGTGATGTCGATGCAGCGGGCAAGAGAAGCCAACTCCTCAGCCCGGTCGGAGTAATCGGCATGCGGACGCCACAGCCAACCATGGCAGGCCGGTTCGTGCCCGCGGCCGACGATCTCTGCGGCAAGCCGGGGCAGGCGCTCTATGGCCCGGCCGCACATGAAGAATGTGGCCACGCGGTCGTGGCGCTCGAAGGCCTCCAGAAAGCGCCATACTCCCGCGCGTGTACCGTAGGCGAACACCTCTTCCTGGCCGAGTCGCGCCTGCCGGCTTGCACGACACTGGCGACCTCGCCGATCGGTTCGTTGGTATCGTCGCCGTCGCCGATGCAGAGTTCGGCGCCTTCCTCGAAATTAACGACGAGGGAGACAGCTACGCGGGCGCCGTTGGGCCAGACGATGGCTGCGGGATGGCCGCCATAGCCGGTCAGATCGCGCGGTCTCATTCTAGCTCTCCGTCAGCGAAGCGGACTCGGTCCAAATCTGAACGTAGCGTTTCGAACATAAATTGTCGACAATCGTTATCAATAATTGGCGATCAAAATTTGGGCAAACAGTTGCCACGCTACTACGCTAGTGTCACATGGCGACCCACCAAGGTCACCAAGCGTCAAGGCCAGGAATGCGAAAACAGAAAATCTCCGATGACGCCGGGCGCGGAGCCATGGATCAGGATGCCGTCGTTCAGGGCATCCTTAAGGCAATCAGCCTGAAGCGCCTGCGCCCAGGCATGAAACTAGGAGAAATCGAGCTGGCCTCGGCGTTCGGCACCAACCGGACCCATATTCGCCAAGTGCTTTCCCATCTCGGTTCGCGTGACTTGGTGACGCTCATACCTAACCGCGGCGCCTTCGTCTCACAACCCTCCGCCAATGAAGCGCGGGCGATCTTCGAAGCGCGTAGGGTTCTCGAGCGGGCTGCCATTTCCGGCGCAATCGCCAATCTGACGCCGCAAAGTGCACGAGAGTTGGAGCGGCTTGTGGCCGTGGAACAGTCCTCTAATCATCCTGATCGTTGGGAGGGATTGGATCTAAGCGCGAGCTTTCACGTTGCGATCGCCCGTCTCGCCGCCAATCCGGTGCTGCTCAAGTTTACGGAGGAGTTGGCGCTTCGCACCTCTTTGGTCATCGCGCAATTCGAATTGCCTGGCGCCAAGGATCATTGTCCGGACGCCCACCCCGGCATTGTCGACCTCATTCTGGCGCGCGACGAGGCCGGGGCCGTTGCAGCAATGGAACGGCATCTCGCCGAAATGCTGCAACGTCTAAGAGGCTGTTTTGAAAATGGCTGCGGTAGGGTAGCGGCGGGGTCAGGTCTGTGATTCAAGCTCCGGATGTGGACAGAAGA
>JAYTRP010000362.1:0-4722 GCA_043746145.1 Hyphomicrobiales bacterium
CTTTCGCCTTGAACGCCGATGTATGGTTCCGACGGGTTCTTTTCGTCATCTTCGCTCCTGATAGGCGGCAAATCATGCCGCCGTCAGGCAGAAAATCCAGTTAACGCCTGGTCCAGTTTTCCGAGGCCAGCTCTCAACTCCGCCCCGGCGCTGCGCTTCATCAAGCCAAAGAACCTTGGGCCCGACCAATGCGCACCGGTGATCTCGCACGCGATCTGCGTGAGCGAGCGGTACCCCCTTCCCTCGAACTCGAAAGCGTCGTCGAGAACGATGACCGAGTGGGTTCGGCCATGCCATTCGCGCACGAGACGCGCGCCGGGTTTTAGACGCGGCTGTGCCGCCCTCGGCGTCGGCGCGTCGCCCGTCCCGACGAGATCGGCGGCGGCCGCAGACCCCGCGAGCGTCAGCTGCGCCCATTTTGGCAAACCGCCGAATTCGAGTTCCTGCAGGCGATACGCGACGGCTCGGGCGAGCAGGTCGCGGCTGATGCGCGGCGGCTCCGAGCGCAACAGCCGTCGCCATTCCTGGCGCAACGTCGAGCCCTCCAACTCTTGTAGTCGCTCGAGATGCAAAGGCCGGGGCACGGTGGCGGAGGATGTCGACGTCGCCGCGGTGTGAGAGAAGGCCGGGCTGACGCCCTGCGCCGCGTCAGGCGTTGCCGTCACGGCGATCATTGGGCGGCCTCCTCAGAATGCGCGACAACTCGGTAGACGGACACGCCGCAGCGCTCGTTCCTTGTAAGGCTCAGCTTGTGACCCCGGTGTCGCAACCCCGTCAGGGCGGCTCGCGTCGTAGGCTCGAGCCAGCCGGTCAATGCCGTCAGTTCGCCGATCGTGACGCCGGCCTCGGCTGTGAGCATGCCGAGCACGCGCCCAAGCTTCGAGTTAGGCCGCGGCGCGCGAATTGGCGTCGGCGCAACCTCGTCGGGTGAGTTGTCAGACGGCGAGGCCGTTGCGTCGGCGAGAGCCTCCTTTTGCAGGACAGGCGCTTGCGTTGACACATCCTTTGCGGCCACCGGAACCGACGGCTCCCTTTCCTCGCCAATCGCGTCCTTCAAAATTGCAGCCGCTTTCACGCCCTTCGCGGACAGCTTCAGAGCATAGCTGTCCCCGCTAGCCGCGTCTCTGCGCCAGACTGGCGCTCCGGATCGCGCCTTGATCTCCTTGGCGCAACCCGCGTCGATCAGCCGGCCGCCGAAGGTGATTACGGCAGCCGGTCGCACATTCGCCGGCGGCGTCATAAGGTGATCGTCTCGCATCGCTGCGGCGAGCAGCATCGACCGCTGTGTCTCGGATATCTTGCTGAGCATGGCAAAATCTCTCGCGTCGTTGAGGGCTAAGCCAACCTTGGCCCTGCACTGACGCGAGCCCCGGATCGGCGCTGCTCGCCGGGGCCTCAGGCAAATTGACGACAAACACGCCGCTCGCCCGCAAGCACACTCACGCTCTCTTCGCGCTCGAAATCCAGTCCCTTCTGCCAACCGGCGTCAGATTTTGTCGCAAATAATGTTCGCGCCAACTGTAAGGATGCCGCTTCCGGCGACTGGCTTCTTTTGACCAGGTTTTCAAGCCCTATCGAATTAACCTTCCTCAGTCTCATCGGCCAACAAAGGTTCCTCTCCATCCTCCGCCTGCCAATCGTATCTGATTGCCTACTATTTGGGCCGACTGTGTCCGAGGAAACCCCATCCGCGCAGGCATCAGGACATTTGCTGTCGTTTTCGAGTCTCGCATGGTGATTCTGATGCCGTCCCCCGTACGACAGATGGAAATATTGCCGCTCAACCAGAGTTGGGCGCCTTTTTGGACCGAATAGACAAGGCCGTCGGTTCCGTTCGCTATGGAAATCGTCATCGGCTTGCCATCGTTTTCCGTAGTCTCCCGCCATCGCGATTTCACGTGATTTGCTTTGAGTTCACGAACAGTCTTGAAGCAGTTTGCCTGAGCGAGTGTGGGCATGGCCAGAATCAGGAGGCCAGTTACCAATAGAGCCGCTTGCAAAACGTCTGAACGCGTTGGCCGGCGCGTAGGGGAACGTATTTGATACGTGTTGATTTGAGTCGTTTTTGACTGTCGCGTCGCCGGGTTGCCTATTGGTGGGGGACGCGGACAATTTGGCGTGGATTTTGGCCATGTTTCGCCGGCCTCCGGGAATTTGGGGGGCGCGGGACGAGTTTTTGGGTCGCGACGCAGGCGCTATGCGATGAGACGGATGATCTGTGTGACGGCAATGACCAGAATGCCGAACATCAGGTGACACATCACCTTCGCGGGTCCGCGCACCTAGACGGTTCGGCCGCCATGGTTGTCTTTGAGGTTGGCGTTCACCCGCTCGGCGCCGCTGCGCTCATTGTAGCGGATGTCCTCGGCGGCGCGATGACCGACGAGCGCCCGACGCCTTGCTTCCTCGGCCAGTTGCTTTTTCAAGGCTGCGTCGCGGCGCGGATTTACATCGATGATTGGCACGTAGCCGAGCGCACGGCTATGCGCCTTGATCTCGGCCGCGTCGTAGGCACTGTCCATGAGATCGTAGAGATTGACCAGACGCCCCGCCGTCATCGTCGCCAGAGGGATGGCCGCCTGGCTGTCGTGGACCGAAGCAGAAGTGAGAAGGCAACTGACGGGGATGTCGCCGTCCGCGGTGTCGATGTGCAGCTTATAGCCGATCCATGTCTCCTGGTAGCCTTTGGCGTTGCGTTTGACGCCGACGTCACAAATCTGCGGCAGATCGGCGAGCATCTGGCTCAGGGTCATTCCGGCTTGGCGCTCCAACCGGCTCGGCGGCTTGGGTGGGGATTCTTCGCCCTTGCTCGGACGGCCGCGCTTGCGGGGCTTCGCCTCGGGCGCGGACGGCTCGGGCTTATCCGCTCGGCGCGGCTTTTCACGGCCGTCGATCACCGTCGGGTCGCGCGCGATATGACCAACCAGCCGATCTGCGTGGGTCTGTTTGATCAAGGCTTCGTGCAATCGCGACGGCAGTTCGCTAGCGGCGAATCCGGCGAAGGCGCGCGAGAACGTCGCTTCGCTGAGAACCTCGGATAGACGCGACCAACCACAAAGACGCCGCAACGTCTCGTCGGCCTGAACGCGTTCAATCAACATCCGAGTGCTCGGCAAGTCGAGCACCGCCTTGGCGACAAAGGCCCTCGCCAACGCAGCCCGTTCGCCCACAGGCCGTCCGGGAAGACCATGCCAATGAGGCACGAAAGCTTCCAGCCGCGTCATGTCCAGAACCGTCACCAGAGCTCGATGCGACTCCGTCAAGAACCCGACGGCTTCCTCGAGAAACGGGAAAAGGTCCCCTTGAAACTTCGACCATTAGGCGGATAAGCTATCCCGTAGCGACATCGTCGGCGGTTCCTGGCCTTCTGCTTGTTTTTCCTAGCAGAATCAACATACCAGAAGTTGGCCTTCGGCGATTCGCGGCCGTCGAAAAATAACCCGAAAATTCAAGAATCCCGGCCGCAACCGTCGTTTTGCAAGTGCCTCAATATAAAAAACTTATGAGTCATGTTCACCTCCAAGGGACTAAACCCAGCGCGCAACGATGCGCCACCGCCTGCTTCGATCGTGTCCCAAGGCGTGGTGTAGCTGAGGGTTCGGCCACCACGGTTTCCGGCTTGGGTCGGATTGGTCAGATGGCTACGGCGGGCAATCCGACGTTGGCATCATCTCTCAATGTCGCCATAGTTTCCAGCGTCATGTAGCGCCTCCGCTGAACGGCCCATTCGTCGTTCTGTTCGAGCAAGATCGCGCCGACGAGGCGGACGATGGCTTTTTCGTTGGGAAAGATGCCGACGACCTCAGTGCGGCGTTTGATTTAGCCGTTGAGACGCTCCAGGCCGTTGGTGGAGTAGAGTTTAGGCCAGTGTTCGGAAGGAAAGTGTGAATCGGCGCGACCTTTTGACCCCCGTCGTTTTACCAAATCAATTGCTTAGCGTGCTGATCGGCGTCCAGACTCCACGCCAATTTACAGCCAAAGCCGCTTATATCACTCGCCAAGCCGCGCTTCCGGTCAGCTTGCGCCCGCTCGATCGTATCCGTAGCCCGGTTCAGCGAGCCAAGCACGGTCTTGTGGATCAGTTCGCGAGCGCGAGCATCGTCGGCGGGCAATGCCTTTACCGCCATTTCGGCTTCGACGATCGCACGCGTCGTCACGGGCGCGACGGTGTAGCGCAAGACATCATGGATCCGCCGACGGCGTTCACCAGGTTGAAACCAGTCGTTTCGCTTGCGCGCCGGGCCTTTTGGCCCCGGCGCAGCCTCTGAGTCCGGATCAATCAGCCGAAGGGCGCGTCCAAATGCATCAGGTCGGTCCGACGCTGCGCGACCTGACGCCCAAGACCTTCGAGCGCATCGGCAATCTCCGCGCGTTTCGTGCGCAAGATCGTGATTGCGAGCGTCTCCGTCATGGAATCTCCCTCGATAGAATAGGCGTAAGGGAGGTTATCTGTTCAACCAAGCGAGTGCGAGACAGCGGTAGTGGTGGGTGCTACATAAGGCCGATCAACTCCATGCGGCGATAGTGTTGAATTCCATCAGAATTTGAGCCACATTTGGAGAGAATTTCCGCCAGCTGCTGACCCACCGATGAGTTTCATAGTCCCTTATTACGCCTGCTTCTATCGCGATCGGAAGCGGTTTGTGCGCGGCGGTGAGAAAACCTTCCACGGGAGCGGCGCGCGGTGCGACCGCGGGGGAGTAAAATCCGGCCAGTGTTAAG
>JAYTRP010000363.1:0-14109 GCA_043746145.1 Hyphomicrobiales bacterium
GTGTTTCTTGGTTGCTCGGGCGGGGCGGGGTCGCCGACCGCCGACGCTTGGCAGACAATCTGCCATGTCGGTAACGCTGGCCTTTGTTTCCAGGACAGCATCGAACTCGATGAACTGCGCCAACCCATTCTGGTGCACGCACGCCGGTTCGTCGCCGATACCGAAGGCGCCGGCCGCCAACGAGGCGCTCACAGCATTTTCGTAGAGTTTGGACCTGTAGGCTGCGATATCGAGATCGGCTATGGCAGCGACGGCACGGTAAACGCCGCCAAAGGCGTACGCGGCGGGTCGAACGGCGCGAAAGCCAGACAATACAAATTCGACTTGGACGGCGGATCCGAGGCGTTGCCGGGATGCGCTCTGGTCAAGGTCGCGGACGGCGAGCGCATTCACTCGTATTCCTGCGGCGGCGGCGGTTACGGAACGCCGATGGACCGCGACGTTGCCGCCGTGCTTCACGATGTTGGGGAAGGTTGGGTGACGCGCGAGCGCGCCGAGCAGATTTATGGCGTAGCGATCGATGTTGCCGGGCAAATTGACATTCAGCGAACGGCCACGCTGCGCGGGCAGGGCGCAGAACGACCTATTGAGGCGTAGTGCTCGTAGTACCTCTGGCGGCGCGTCATACGCCGCCAGGGTCCGTGAAGCGTGGTTTAATCAGCCTTGCGGAAGAGCACGTTGGTCGTCATTGGTGTCAACGACGTCCATTTTTCCAACGATTTGTGCTTGCCATTTTCGACCGACATCATCGTGAACTGGTATTTGGTCTGGATATGCAGTTCCGGGCTGAAACTGTAGGGGCCGAGCAAAGTCGGCTCGTCCTTGAATGTTTCAGCCGCGGCTGTCACTGCTTTTCCGTCGGTGCTCTTCGCCTTTTCCACAGCGGCGGCATAGAGCTGCATCAAAGCATAGCCAGCCAACGTATGCGACTCCGCCGGCGCTGCATTGTATTTGGCCTGATATTTCGTCAAGAACTCGTTGATCGCCGGATTCGGATCATCACCGTAGACAGACCCGAGTACGGGATAATAGAAGTTGCTGAGGTTTGGGACAGCGTCCAACCAATAATTTCCATCCATAGCGGTCGCTGCGAGGATGGGAACAGATATTCCGGCCGCGCGGATCTGGCGGGTGGCGCTAGCGCCGCCCGGCGCATAGGAGCAGAGCACTACCGCGTCGGGGCTGGCGCCTTTGATGCGAGTGACTTGCGAAGCAACCGAGGGGTCGGCGTTCTTGAAGGTGTCGCGAGACTTCGGATCCGAGCCGGCCAGCGCTTTCCAGGCTACGTCGAAGCCGAAACAGACTGACTTGTTGTATTCGACGCTCGTGTCCAACAGGATATAGGGGTTTTTAATCCCCTTCTCCTTGTACGCCCATTCCGCCAGCGAAGCGCCCTGCAATTGCGCGGCCTCGGCCGCCGTGAAGGCGGTCGCGCCGACGCCCTGGACGCCAAACTTTGCGTCCTCCGCGCAGAGCGACCATGTGATCTTTCCCGCTTTCACCGCTTCCAATCCGGCGGGCGCGCCCATGTCGTAGTCACAGGTCACAACCACGAGGTCGGCGCCTTTTTGCAAGACGTCGAGTCCAGCTTTGGCGCCTTGTGCGCGATCGCTTTTCGTGTCGGAATAGACGGAGACAAGTTGACGTCCGAGCAGGCCGCCTTTTGCGTTGATATCCGCTATCGCCATTTCGGCGGCCTTCACGCCGTTATCATAGGGCGCAACCCACCCGGTCGCCGCCGTAGCGAAGCCAATGACGATTGGTTTGTCGTCGGCGCGAGCGGATGCGATGAACGGCGCCATGGCGATGAGCGCCACGAGTCCGGCAGTTCGATTTGGTCTCATCTTCCACTCCAAGGTTGAAACACGTGTAGGGAAATCTGGCGATCTGTCAGGGCCGACGGCTGTCGTCGGACCTTGCTCGGCAGCACATAATTCCGTTAGACATCCCGACGTGTCAAGGATATTGTATCAGACAGATGTGATCACATGCTTTGGCGAGATTGCAATTCGGTGAAGGCTTTATTCGTGCAGGACTCCGAAGGCGACGGTCTCTTGGACGAAAACGGGCCGCGTTTTCTCCCCATCACGCATCAGACTCTCTACCAACGCGTTTACGACAAACTGCGCGACGCGATCATGAGCGCGAGTTTTGCGCCGGGGGAAACGCTGACAATTCGCGGTCTTGCGCAACAATTAGGCACGTCAGTCATGCCGGCTCGAGAGGCGCTACGCCGTTTAGCAACTGAAGGCGCCATCGAGATTCTGCCGAACCGGTCCATCCGCATCCCGCTAATGAGCCGCGACCGGATGGATGAGATTTGCTGGATCCGTTTGATGCTCGAAGGCGAGGCCGCGGGCCTTGCTGCGACCCGCGCCACGCCTTTGGAAAAAATTAGTATTCAGTCGCTCAACCAGGAATATGTCGAGCACGCAAGGTTGAACGCCGCGCAGCGGATGCTGAATGCCAATCAGCGGTTTCATTTTGCAATCTACGAAGCTGCGCGATCCCCCGCATTGCTGGTCATTATCGGTATGCTGTGGTTGCAAACTGGTCCATGGCTTCTGGAGCCGCTGCGTCGCAACGCGCCCAAAGATCAGAGTGAAAGCCGCAGCTATATCGCCGTGAGCATCGGACATCATCAGGCCTTGCTCGACGCTCTCACATTGGGCGACGCTACGCGGGCGGCCGAAGCGGTTCGCGCCGACATACGCGACGCCGCGACGAGGTTTCGCGCCTTCATGGATAGCGCCGACGTTCACGCAAAGAGCACGACTAAGTGAACCTGACAGCCCCGCTGCAGGCGCGCGACCCTCGTCAAGTGGCACGCCGCGTGCCTTGCAAAGTTCCGTCGCGGACGGCGCGGCCGCGCGCGACGGGCGGTACAAAAAGACAATGAGCGAACTCTTGGATTTTTCGAGTGCCGGGGCCGCGCAGCCTCAGGCGGGCATCCTGGCCGTCGAAAGACTAGGAGTGAGTTTCCGGGGGCTTTCGGCGATATCAGATGTCACGCTCAAGCTTGATCGCGGCGAGGTGTTTGGACTGATAGGGCCTAACGGCGCGGGCAAAACGACGCTGGTCAATTGCCTGACCGGGTTTCAGCGTCCCACCACCGGGCGCGTTCTGCTGGCTGGGCTCGACACCATAGGTTGGTCGCCGGCGAAATTTCGCCGGGAAGGCGTCGCGCGAACATTTCAAGGCGGACGCCTGTTCAAGAACCTTTCCGTGCTCGAAAATGTCGAAGCGACTGCCGTGGGATTAGGACTTACGCGCGCCAAGGCCTCACAGCACGCCATGGCGATGCTGGAATGGCTCGGCATCGCTGACAGCGCCGAGAAACTTGCCGGCGCATTGCCGTACACGGATGAGCGGCGTGTCGCTATAGCGCGTGCGCTGGTGCTCGCGCCGGCGTTCGTGTTGCTGGACGAACCCGCCGCCGGCATGTCCGACAGCGAATGCGACGAGTTGCTCGAATATGTCGCAGAGATCCCCAAGCGCTTTTTCTGCGGCGTCTTGTTGATTGAACATAACATGCGCGTCGTGATGGGGGCCTGCGCCCGTATTCTCGTGCTCGACGGTGGCCGAACGATCGCCGAGGGCTCGCCCGAGGAGATACAAAGTGACCCGGAGGTCATTTCCGCTTATCTGGGCGAAGGTTGATGCTCAAGGTCCAAAATCTCGAAGTGAGATATGGACGGCTCGCGGCCGTGCGGGGCGTTTCTCTAGACGTGAAAGCCGGCGAAATCGTCTGCGTTATCGGGCCCAATGGCGCCGGCAAGTCTAGTCTATTCGCCGCAATCGCAGGAGGCGTCGCTTCATTTGGCGGATCAGTGACTTTCGGCGGCAAGGAGATCTTCGGCGCGCGTGCCGAGCAGATCGCCAGACTGGGCCTTTCGCTGATCCCGGAGGGGCGCCACGTGTTCGCGACGCTGACCGTCGAGGAAAATCTGCGCCTCGGCGCCTTCATGGGGCGCGGCGATTCCATCGAGAACCGCCTCGCGCAAATCTTTGCGCATTTTCCACGATTGGCGGAACGTCGACGTCTCTCGGCCGCCGGCCTCTCCGGGGGCGAACAGCAGATGCTCGTGATTGGTCGGGCGCTGATGACGAGCCCTCGGTTAATGCTGGTCGACGAGCCTTCGCTTGGTCTGGCGCCCAGAATCGTCGATCAAGTTTACGAAATTCTTGGTGAATTGAGGCGAACGACAGGCCTGACTCTTTTAATTAACGAGCAAAGCTCCAAACGGGTGCTGAAAAACGCCGATCGCATCTACGTGCTTCGAAACGGCGAGATCAAGCTCGCCGACGACGCGCGTAATCTTCAGGACGGGGAGGCGATCAAACATGCTTATTTCGGCTTCGACGCCTCGAAGCCAGTGAAGGACGCGTTGGCGTGACCGGGTTTCTCCAGAATCTGATCGACGCGCTGAGTCTAGGCAGCATCTACGCGCTGACGGCGCTCGGAATTGGGCTCATCTTCGGCATTCTTCGCCTCATCAACTTCGCACATGGCGATTTCATCACCTTTGGAGCCTATGCCTTAATCGTGCCCTCGACCGCCGATGTCGCGCAACTTTGGGTTGGCGGTTGGAACTGGGCGCTCCTGATTCCGACGGTCTGCATAGTGGTCGTCGCCTTGGCGTTGATCTCGGATTTTTTCGTATTCCGTCCGCTGCGCGGCGCCAGCGCGCCGACGCTGATGGCGGCCTCGTTTGCGCTTAGTTACATCCTGCAGAACTCGATCCTGGTGATCTATGGCGCGCGTCCGAAATCGGTCGACCTCTGGTCGTCCTTGAGCGAACAAGTCACACTCGGCGCAGTGAGCATTCCCCGCCTCAACCTTGTGACAATCGCCGTCACTCTGGGATTGATGGTTGCGCTGACATTGTTCCTGCGGCGGACATCGTTCGGCATTCAGATGCGCGCTGCGGCCGAGGATTTTCGGATGGCGCGCTATCTCGGCGTTCGCGCCAATTTTGTGATCGGACTCGCGTTCGCGATCAGCGGGCTGCTGGCCGCCACGGCGGCGTTGCTGTTCGTTTCGCAGACGGGAACGCTGAACCAAACTCTGGGTCAGCCGATCGCCTTGTTTGCTTTCATTGCGGTCGTCGTCGGCGGCATGGGCAGCTTGCTCGGCGCGGTGCTGGGCGGTTTCGTCATCGGCCTGATCGTCGTCATGCTGCAGGCTTATCTTCCCCCGGATTTGCGGGTGTTTCGTGACGCCTTCGCTTTTGCTTTCGTCATTCTCGTCCTGGTCGTGAAGCCGTCCGGGTTGATACGCGCAAAAGGAATGATCGAGCGTGTATGAGCAACAGACAGCCCTGTCGCTGCTGCGACGTTACTGGACCCCGCTCGTCTTGCTGGCCGGTCTGGCGTTGATCGCGTTTTTCGCAGGGTTCGCTAGCCAGCAAGTGCAGGTGACCGTGACAGAAATGCTGATCCGCGTATCAGTTGTCGTTGGCATTTATATTTTCGCGGGAAATTCCGGCATTCTCTCTTTTGGTCATATCGGATTCATGTGCATCGGCGCGTACGCAGCGGCTTGGGCGACGTGCGATCCCCAATGGAAGCAGATGATGTTGACCGGCCTTCCTTTGTTTCTTCAGCAGCATCGATACCCCATGCTAATAGCCGTGCTGGGCGGGGCGGTTCTGTCGGGCGCCGCCGCGCTGGCGTTCGGCATCGTGATCACCCGTCTTGCAGGCATCGCCGCCTCGATCGCTACATTCGCCTTCCTCGTCGTCGTCAACAGCGTCTACGCCAATTGGGACAATGTCACCGCCGGCACGAGTTCGATGGTTGGAATTCCGACCGTTGTCGGACCGTGGGTGTCGTTTGGCTTTGCCGCTGGCGCGGTGATCCTGGCGTATCTGTTCCAGATATCTGGTGTCGGCCTCATGCTGCGCGCCTCGCGCGAAGACGAGGTCGCGGCAGCCTCGTCAGCGATCGACATCCGCCGCGCGCGCCTCATCGCGTTTGCGCTCAGCGGCTTTGTCGTCGGCGCCGCCGGCGGCGTTTACGCGCATTTTTTAGGTATTCTGACGACCGACATGTTCTATCTCGACCTGACTTTTATCGCGATCGCCATGTTGATAGTGGGTGGCGTCGGAAGCCTGAGCGGCGCAGTGGTCGGTGTGCTGTTCATCACGCTCGTGACGGAGATTTTTCGCGCCGGCGAAGCGGGATTTACGTTTCATGGGGTTTCCGTTGGCCTGCCTGCCGGCGCCCAGGAAATCGGACTTGGCGTTCTCATGGCCGTCGTCCTCATCTTTCGGCCCGAAGGGATGATGGGCGGGCGGGAGTTTTCGTTTCCATTTCGCAACAAAAGTCGGGGCGCCGGTCTCGGCGCGGTCCGGCGCTAGTCGAGTTGGGCTAGAATTCACCGCCGAAGATTCGTCCGCACCATTATATCGCGACAACGACACAGGAGCCGCCGTTGCAATTCAATCATGTCGCTAACCGTCTGGACCCCAAGTATTTCGAGATCGTCGTCGAAATGCTGAAGATCAAGCTCGGCTTCGTCGAGTTGCGGCGGACCGAGCGCGCAATCTGGCTGCGTCAGGCTGGCGCTAACGTGGATCTGCAATTCAGTCGCAGCCCCACGGCCAACCGTGACGCCGACAAGCTGCGCTCGCAGGTGTCGTTTCTCAGCGAAACTCCGAAGTCTGATTTGGAAGCGCTAGCGGCCTGGGCGGCGGAACACGGGATGCGAGCGGAGGTGGGCAGCTATTCCGATCGCGAATTCTACCTCGACGCGCCAGAAGCGTTCGTCGATTTTGTCATCGAGGCGATGCGGCCGGAACTCGCCGATTATGGTTAGAGCGGTTGGTAATCCAAGGATACCGTATCGGCGACACTACGATGTGTATATTCGATCAGGTCGCAAATAGCGTGTTCTTCTTCCCGGATTCGTAGCTCGAAATCCCGCTCGCGCGGCTTCTCGCGCGTGAACTCGGCATGCGGCCAATCGAGGTCGGCACGCGCGATCTGCACCGCACGCACCTGGAAGAGGAACTCGCCGCAATGCCGGTGGAGACGAGGATCGTCGAGGGTCAGGATGTCGAGCGTCAACTCGACCGCTGTCGCGCCGAACGCCCCGACCTCACGATTTGCGGCCTTGGCCTCGCCAACCCGCTGGAAGCCTAAGGTCTCGCGACCAAATGGTCGATCGAACTGCTGTTCACGCCGATCCAGGGCTACGAGCAGGCAGGCGATCTGGCCGAACTGTTCGCCCGGCCGCTCGTGCGCGGCGCGCGTCTGGAGGTCTGACCGTGCAACTCACGCTCTGGACCTACGATGGGCCTCCCCACATCGGCGTGATGCGCGTCGTCACAGCGATGCGCGGGTTGCACTACGTCCTGCATTTGCCCCAGGGCGACACCTACACCGATATCCTGTTCACCATGATCGAGCGGCGAAACGCGCGTCCGCCGGTGACCTAAACCGCGTTTCACGCGCGCGATCTCGGCGGCGACACCGCCGAACAAAAAAAAACGCGGTTTTGGACGCCTACGAGCGTTTCACGCCGCAGGCGATGATCGTCGGCGCGTCTTGCGCGGCTGAGCTTATCCAGGATGATCCCGGCGGCTTGGCGAAGTCGCTCGGATTGCCGATACCCATCATTGCGCTCAAAATGAACGCTTATCAGAAGAAGGAAAACTGGGGCGCCGCCGAGACCCTCTATCGCCTTGTTCGCGGGCTGACCGGCCACCGGCAAGGAGCGCGCCGCCGGCGCGCCGCCGCGCTGCATCCGCGCCTAACCGGGCGCGTCTGCGCCAACGCCGAACAACTGCCGGTTCCCACGGGCTCACGCGCAGGCACAGTCGGCCTATTGCTGATGCGCTCCTACATCCTGGACGACAACACAGCGCATTACGATGCGGCTGTATCCTTGGTCGAGGCGCGCGGGCTCGCCGTGATCCCGGCCTTCGCAAATGGCCTGGATGCGCGACCGGCGGTTGACGCCTTTTTCCATGCGAGCGGAACAATCAAGATCGATGCGCTGCTTTCGTTGACTGGCGTCTCGCTTATCGGTGCGCCCGCTTACAACGATTCCACCGCCGCCGCTGAAATGCTAGGCGCGCTCGACGTGCCTTATGTCGCCGCGCAAGCGCTCAAATTCCAGACACTGGGCAATGGGAAGCCTCCGAGCGCGGCCTTTCGCTGGTAGAGGCGACGATGATGGTGGCCATTCCCGAACTTGACGGGGCAACGGCGCCGATGGTGTTTGGTGGCCGCTCGGTGATTGGCGAGCCGATGACGAAACGCTCGCCGCGCTATGCAACGCGGGCGACGAGCTCGAAGATCGCCTCGAAGGCGTGGAAGCGGAGATTGCGGCATGAACATAGCTATCAGAAGCAGCCGAGCCGCTGGATCGATGCAGGTCGAACTTGACCCCGACATCAACATCGACGCGGCCAAGTTGTTTGCCGTCTATGGTAAAGGCGGGATCGGCAAGAGTACGACCTCATCAAGCCTGTAGGCCGCTTTCTAAAATCTTGGCAAGCGGGTGTTGCAGATCGGCTGCGACACCAAACACGACGCGACCTTCACGCTTACCAAACGCCTAGCGTCCACTGTCATTGACGCGCTCGAAGCCGTGAACTTCCATAGCGAAGAACTCCGAACGGCGGACTACGTCGCGATTGGCGATAACGGCATCATGTGCGTTGAAGCGGGCGGCCCTCCGGCAGGAACAGGATGCGGCGGCTTGGTTGTTGGCCAGACCGTCAAACTGCTCAAGGAGCACCGTTTGCTCGAGGACACCGACGTCGTCATCTTCGACGTGCTCGGCGACGTCGTCCAAGGCGGGTTCGCCTCTCCCTTGCAGCGTGCGGGCCGCGCGCTGATCGTCACCGCCAACGACTTCGACACGATCTTCGCGATGAACCGGATCGTGACAGCCATCAAAGCCAAGGCGAAGAACTACGAAGTCCGTCTGGGCGGCGTGATCGCAAACCGCAGTGCAAATACCGATGAGATCAACCGCTACAACGTCGCCATCGGCCTGAAACGCGTCGCGCATTTTCCCGACCTCGACGCGATCCGAGGCCCGCGTCTGAAAAAATGCACGCTGTTCGAAATGGACGCGACGCCTGAAATCGTCGCGGTCCAGAACGAATATCTATGCGTGGCGGAACAGCTCTGAAACGGTTTCGAAGCCATCGAAACCTCGCCGATGAAAGACCTCGACCTGTTCGAATTCTTGGGGTTCGACTGATGACCAGTGCGAACCGTAACAGCCGGCGCAACCAATTTGAAACCCACTTCGACCGCACCGCGGTCGACGCGTGGAATCGCCTGACATCCGACGCGCCGGTTGGAAGCATTCGCGCAACCGTTCGCGCGGGTCGCGATGAAATGCGTGCAATGCTTCTGTCCTGGTTGCCCAGCGACCTCCGCGGCGCTCGCGTTCTCGACGCAGGCTGCGGCACGGGCGCGCTCGCGGTTGAAGTCGCCCGACGCGACTCGCAGGTGGTGGCGATCGACATCTCTCCGACTCTAGTTGATCTCGCGCGAGAGCAAGCGCCCTCTGACCTTGGCCTCAGCCGAATTGAGTACGCCGTCGGCGACATGCGCGATTTCGCGCTTGGCCGGTTCGACAACGTCATCGCGATGCACAGCCTCATAAATTGCGAAGGCTCCGACATTGCGCGCACCGTCGCAGCCTTGGCGCGCCGCACCAACCGGGCCGTCGCCTTCACGATCGCGCCGCGCAAAGCCGCGCTGACAATCATGCACGCGGTCGGCCGGTTGTTCCCGCGCGGCGACCGCGCCCCGGCAATTGCGACAATCTTGCGCGCGGCGCTGTAAAGTCAACTGACCCATCTTAACAACGACGTTGCCGCCGATGGTCACCGCGAGCGCGCGCGCCATCAGCATATGACGTCGCTGACCAAACACGCTCTGTTTGCCGCGGGGCTGCCGGTTTTTGAGAACGCTTCGCATTTCGTGTCCTTGATGACTGGCGACGCCGAGCACTGCAAAGCGGGTAGCGATCTCTTGATGCGGCGCCATTCTATCTGCTTTCAACCGCTCAACTTTCCCACCGTCGCAATTGGGGTGGAGCGTCTACCGATTACGCCGACGCCGCGGCACACGGAGGCGAACGTGTCCGAGCTTGTTGAGGCGCTGGTTGACGTTTGGCGCGAGCTCGACCTTCCGTTCACCGAAAGCCGCATCATCCCGCTTCGTCGCCGCGTCGCGCCTGTGGAGTCGGAATGTGCTTATCGAGAAATGCGCAAGGCGGCGGAGTGAAGCCTTCTGATTAGGTCGAGCCGATCACGGCAGCTCCGCTTTGTCCGCTTTTTCTCGCGTTTCCACGGCAATGAGTAGGGGAGCCGAGCGCCTAGATTTTTGCCCGTGGGGAGGAATATACTGTCGGCTGAGCATCAATCAGAGCATACTGTCGACATGATTATTTTCAGGGTGACCGCGTGATCCAGACAACGGGCAACTCGACGAATTTTCCGCTTAGGATTGGAACTCGCGGCTCTCCGCTGGCCCTAGCGCAAGCTACCGAGCTGCGCGCTCGTCTGATGAGCAGCGACCGATGGAGCGGTCAGGAGCCAGAGCTTGTCATTATCAAGACCAGCGGCGACCTAATTCAGGACCGCGCCTTGGCGGACGCCGGCGGGAAAGGTCTGTTCACCAAGGAAATCGACGTCGCGATGCTTCGAGGCGAAATCGATCTTGCAGTACATTCCTCGAAGGATCTTCCGACACGGATGCCGCAAGGTATTGACCTGATAGGGTATTTGGAGCGGGAAGACCCCCGCGACGCCTTCATTTCGACCCGAGCCTCGTCGCTGGCGCAATTGCCGGAGGGGGCTACGCTCGGCACAGCGTCTCTGCGGCGGCAGG
Organism: Hyphomicrobiales bacterium; assembly: GCA_043746145.1. GTDB lineage: Bacteria > Pseudomonadota > Alphaproteobacteria > Rhizobiales > Beijerinckiaceae > Roseiarcus. Next base: position 10,864 of record JAYTRP010000363.1, read on the forward strand.
CTATGGCGATGAGGCTGCGACCGGATCTCAAGGTTGGCCTGTTGCGCGGCAATGTCGAAACGCGGCTATCAAAAATCGCATCGGGAGAGTTCGACGCGACGCTTCTTGCTTATGCCGGGCTGAAGCGCCTTGGGCTAGAGAAACGCGTCACAGCCATTATCTCCGTAGACGAGTTCCTGCCGGCCGTTGGGCAAGGCGCGATAGGCTTGACCGCCAGGTCCGATGATGCGCGCGTCCTAGATCTCGTGGCCCCAATCCTTCATTCCGCGACGTTTGCAGCAGTAGAGACGGAGCGAGCTTTTCTCGCCGAACTGGACGGCTCCTGCCGGACTGCGATTGCGGGGTATGCGCGCGTCGTTGATGGAGCGCTCGTCTTTAGTGGGCTCGTACTCAGTCCCGATGGCGCTCAATCCTTCACGTCAGCCTCCTCAGGAATGCCTGTTCACGCAAAAGAGATTGGACGAAAAGCGGGCCTAGACATTTTGGGCCGCATTCCCTCTGGTTTTCTTGCTGTAGCCTAGAGCACAGCGCGACAAAACGCGTGTCGAATATCTAGCGGTCTTGGAGGCAAATCATACAGTTGGCGGCGCTACATTGGTTCCGATTGGAACGACCCCCATATCTCCGCGTCTTTTCAGTCCCATGACGGATCTGGTCGTCGGTAAGGTCGGGGCGGAACGAGAAGCAACCTTGAGTGATGCGCAAGAGAAACACTCCTCGGAGCGGCGCCTTGACGCGCTTGCATCCTGGTAAGTAGGGAAGGGGGGCCGAAGGCTAGATGAGAATTGGCCTAGGCCACGGACGGTGTGGGCGCATAATCGAGTTGATCGTTAGACGCGTAGTTGAAGGTGACGTCGCCCCACACGTCGAGCGCCTGCCGCAGCGACGTGCAACTCTTAGCGGCTTCGACGAGGATGGTTGGGCCGTCGTTAGTGTAATCGCTGCGTGCGTTGCGCGCGAACACCATAGCCTCGAGCGCGACGCGATTGGCCATAGCGCCAGCCTGAATGCCCGTGGGATGCCCAATCTTGACGCCACTGAATTGCAACACGACATCGTCGCTGAACAGATACGGCAACTCATGCATCTGTCCCGCATGAATGCCGCTTGAGGCAACCGGCATCATCTTGTTGAGCGAGGCCCAGTGCTGATCACGGCAAATGTCGCAATAGCCTCGCGTTGTCGTACGAGTTCGACCGTGTCGGTTGACCCAAAAATGAGCGGCGTTCGCGCGTGCAGGCTTTTTGGCGTGAGGTCGAGGATCCGGTTGACGCCATCAATCACGAGACCGCTCGCCTGCTCGATCAACAGAGCTAACGGATTGGCCTCGTAAAGTATATGAACTCGGCCACAAGCATAGCCAGCGTGAGAAACGTCGGGATGGAGATAGACGTCGCCGCGTTGCAGCACTCGGTGCACGTCGGCCCTCATCGAGGCGATCCAACAAATGTTGAAATCCTTCTGACGCGGGCCGTTCCTCCCATCAGCAGATTGGCGCCGGCCAATGTCGGGCATTTGATGCGTTGATCACGAATTCGGAGCGCCCCTCCGGCACGTGCAGATAAAGCCGCGTCATCCAAAACCGCTGCGTCTGCGGATCGAGTGTCGTGGCGTGTCTCGAGAGCGTCGAGTACGCGGAAGATCGCGCCGATCGTGATGTTGGTCTCAATGTTGGAGGAGCCGTAGAGCGGGTCGAGCGCGACAAGAAAGGCGCCCTTGGCAGCGAGTTCCGTCACGCCATCGCGTTCCTCGGACACGAACGCGCGCACGCTGGCTTCGCTGATGGCGCGCTCAAAGGCGCGGTCGGCGAAGAGGTCGAGCTCCTTTTGAAGGTCGCCATCGATATTCTCGCCGACAGTAGCGTCCAGCATGCCCGCCAGCGGACCGCGGCGGATCAGCGTCGCGCGACCGTTATCGCCGCCTCCGCTATGGCCTCCACGAGCCGCGCTAATTAAGCGGGCGCGGTTTTGGCGAGTAAATCCGAGAGGTCCTAACCAAGGAGCGCTTCCAAGGCGGCTCTCTCCCTAGTTGGGTTGAGAACTTGTCGTCGGCGGGAATTTAGCGTTCTCACTATCAAACAAGACTTGTTTATATTGAAGGTCGAGTCCCAATCGCTCGATGGCTCAAAGATAGCAACCGCTCGATAGTCGGGGAGCGAGCCTGAGCGAAGTAGCCGAACCCACGCGTATAAACGGCGGCGCCGCTGATTAGCAGGATGCCGGCGACCGCGAGAGGCGCTTTCGATCCGTGTCATCCACTTTTGGTCAGGATCTGCGAGGCTCGCTCGTGCGTTCGCGACAATGGCCTCTCGGACGAGCTCAGCCTCTCGTGGCCCGACATTTTTAAAGCCGGTAACACGCCTCAGTGCGGCGCGAGCGAGCTTTGAGTTCGTCGTCATTCACGGTTACTTGCGCAAACCGGATAAGCTGACGGGACACGGCTCCGGAAGAGCTTTGGCTAAACTGTTGAAAATATTGGCGCGCCCAACGGGAATCGAACCCGTGTTTTCGCCGTGAAAGGGCGACGTCCTGGACCGCTAGACGATGGGCGCCGTATTTGCAGCGAGGCTGCTATAAGGGCGCAGGCGGGAACTGGCAAGGCGGGGCGTCGATAATTCAGGGGAAGAGTTGTTATTCCGGGGAAGGGCTCACGCGTTTTGCGAAGGGCTTGCGCGGCGCGGCCGCTCGCGCCAAATAAAAAGCTGGCAAAGGGAGTCGTTCGGGCCATGAAAGCCATTCGCGTTCACCAAACAGGCGGGCCTGAGGTTCTGTGGCTTGATGAGATCGACCTCGCTGCGCCTGGTCCGGGTCAAGCGCGCGTCCGCCATCACGCGATCGGGGTCAATTACATTGACATTTATTTCCGCTCCGGGATTTACCCGCCCCCGAGCCTGCCTTTCATTCCGGGCAGCGAGGGCGCGGGCGAAATCGTCGCCGTCGGCGAGGGTGTTTCGGATTTCCGTGCTGGCGACCGCGTCGGGTATTCCTCGACGCCCGGTTCTTACGCCGAGGAGCGCAATGTCGACGTCAAGCACGTCGTCAAGCTTCCTGACGCGATTTCGTATGAGGCCGCCGCGGCCATGATGTTGAAGGGGCTCACCGCGCAATATCTGTTGCGCCAGACCTATCGGGTGCGCCCGGGCGACGTAATTCTGGTTCATGCCGCAGCGGGCGGCGTTGGGCAAATCCTCTGCCAATGGGGAAAGCATCTCGGCGCGACCGTGATCGGGACTGTCGGTTCGCTAGC
>JAYTRP010000364.1:0-4718 GCA_043746145.1 Hyphomicrobiales bacterium
CAGGTCGATTCGATCCTCCACCATATCGCGCACGATGTCCGAGAGAATGAGATCCACCTGAAGGCCGGGATTGAGTGACAACAGATCGGGGATGAGCGGCAAAACATGAAGACGGCCGAAAGTACCAGAGGCTGCGATCCTAATTAAACCCGAAACACCCAGGGTGCTTCTGGTTAGTTCGCTATCGGCGTCCTGCATTTCGTCAATAAGTGGCTTTGTCCGATCATAATATCTCCGCCCCTGATCTGTCAGGGTCACCCGGCGTGTGCTTCTGTTGAACAGCATCACGCCCAGGCGTTTTTCCAGCGCACCGATGGCTTTACTGATGGCGGACTGCGAGTCCCCGGATGTGCGCGCTGCGGCGGAAAAACCACCTGCTTCAACCACGGCTATGAAAGCATTTAATTCGTTGAACCGATCCATCCCATTCCCCCAGGGAATTAATGTTATGGCAGTTTAAGCCATTATCGTTAGTTCCGACATCACCACCTACAGATCTCTCCGCAGTTGAGGGAATGGTGTCATGAATATCGATCTCAATGGCCGCAAGGCGGTCGTCACTGGGTCCACGGCAGGCATCGGCCGAGCCATTGCAGAAGGGTTGGCGCGTGCTGGCGCCTCGGTCGTCATCAACGGCCGCGGCGAGGAACGGGTCGCTGCCGCGCTTCGCGAGTTGCGCGAGCTATTCCCCAAAGGTGAGTTCACCGGCGTCTCCGCCGATCTTGCGACCCCTGAAGGCGCGGCGGAATTGTTCGCGCGGGCGCCGGATGCGGACATTCTCGTCAACAATGTGGGCACCGGGCGCGCGAAGCCCTTCTACGATATTGCCGACAGCGAGTGGATCGATCTCTTCGAGCTAAATGTCATGAGCGGCATTCGCGCCTCGCGCCATTACGTGCCGAACATGACGAAGCGCGGCTGGGGGCGTGTCGTCTTCATCAGTAGCGAATCCGCGCTCGCAATTCCCAAGGACATGATTGATTACGCCATGACCAAAACCGCTCAACTTGCCATTGCGAGGGGCTTGGCCGAGGTGGTCGGCGGAACGGGCGTCACCGTCAATTCGGTCCTCCCCGGTCCAACGAATTCGGAGATCATGAGCGGTTGGATGAAGGCGTCCGCAGCGGCGCAAGGCATTTCGCAAGAGGAAGCCGAGCAGCAGTTCCTAAAAACGATGCGCCCGACATCGCTCCTCAATCGCTTTGCGACAACCGAAGAAGTCGCAAATCTGGTCGTCTATGTCTGTTCGGAACAGGCGTCGGGGACAACAGGCACATCCTTGCGTGTCGACGGTGGCGTCGTTCGGACTATCGCATAGAGCGAAGAATTTGTTGGTCGCACGGTTGAAATCGCCGGGGATGAACTGACCGGCATGGATGTGAAAAACAGCCTCAGCCGTGCGGCTGGCAAGCCGATCGCCTACTTCCGCTTCCCCGATAGCCTTCTGGAAGAAGAACAGGGCGACATCCGTCATTGCGAGCGCAGCGAAGCAACCCAGGGGCCGCAGCCATTACCCTCTGGGTTGCTTCGACGTTTCGCGTCTCGCAATGACCGCCGGGCGTCTTATTACCCGACGCCGCTAGAACCCTTCTATCCGCATACCGTCATAGGCTGGGACAACATTTGCGGGCAGCCGGGCGGCGAGCGTCGCATAGTCGAGGTCGGTGTGCAGATTGGTCAGGATCGCGCGCCGGGGCTTTAGCCGCTCGATCCAGCCAAGCGCCTGATCGAGGCTCAGGTGCGAAGGATGTAGCGCATAGCGCAGCGCGTCGATAACCCAAACGTCGAGGTTTTCGAGATGCTCCAGACTTTGCTCTGGGATGTCGATGAGGTCGGGCGTGTAGGCTAGGCCGCCAATTCTGAATCCGAGCGCGGCAATATCGCCGTGATCGACCTCGAACGGGGTCGCGGCGATCGGCCCCCCCGGCCCTGTCAGTTCGCATAATTCGCCTGCAGCTATTCGATGTTCGCGAGCGATCGGCGGATACGAACTCCCAGGCGGCGTCTTGAAGATATATTCGAACTTCTGCGACACGTCGGCCGAGGTCTGGGCGTCCATATAGACCTCGATATGCCGGCGCATGGCGATCACCAGCGGCCTCAGATCGTCGATTCCGTGCGTATGGTCCGCGTGTGGATGGGTCATCAGAACAGCGTCGAGTCGGCTCACGCCCGCATCGATCAATTGCCAGCGCAGGTCGGGTGAAGTGTCGATCAGCACGATCGTTTTTCCGTCCGGTCCATCGCGCTCAATCATCGCCGAGCAGCGCCGGCGCAAGTTACGCGGGTTGGCGGGGTCGCAGGCGCCCCAGCCCTGGGCGACGCGGGGAACGCCGCCGGAGGAGCCGCAGCCAAGGATTGTGAACGCGACGCTCAATGCTAGGCCTCGCCCATCTTTGCAAATAATCGCAGCGTATTCGCACGAGTCGCGGCTGCGAGCTCGTCCAGTTCGATCCCCTTGGCCTCGGCCAGGATCCGCGCGGTCGAAACGACGAACGACGGCTCATTGCGCTTGCCGCGGTTCGGGACGGGAGCGAGAAACGGCGCGTCGGTCTCCACCAAGACGCGGTCGAGCGGCGCGTCGCGCGCAATCGCGCGTAACTCAGCGGAGTTTTTGAAAGTCAGCACACCCGAGAACGAGATGTAGAGACCAAGCTCCAGCCCGGTTTTCGCCAAGGCCGGTGAGGAGGTGAAACAGTGCAGCACGGCGGAGAATGCGCCCACGTTCATCTCCTCGCGCAGGATTTGAGCCATGTCGTCGTCGGCCTCGCGGGAGTGGATGACAAGGGGCAGCTTGAGTTCGCGAGCGAGCCCGATCTGGGCGCGAAACACCCGCGCGGCGATATCGGGGGGCGCGTAATTGTAGTGGTAGTCGAGCCCCGCCTCGCCAATTCCCACGCATCGGGGATGGGCGGCGAACCGGCGGATCGCGTCGAAATCGACCTCGGATTCCTCGGCCGCCTGATGCGGATGTGTGCCGATCGTGAACCAGACTTCCGGGAAACGCTCGGCCAGCGCAACCAGCGCAGCGCCGTGGCGCACCCGAGTCGAGATTGTAATCATGCGCTCGACGCCAGCGGCGCGGGCGCGTTCGACTAGGGCGTCGAGTTCGTCGGCAAACTCGGGAAAATCGAGGTGGCAATGGCTATCGATCAGCTTCACGGCCGATCCCCCGCGGCGCTCGCGCTCATTTTGCGACTTCCGGCTCGACGTAGCGAGGGAAAACCGGGGCCGGCGCGGGCAATGGGGTTCCCGGCTTCAGCCGCTGCGGAGCGTCGAAGGCCCCTGCTCCGTCAATGTCGGCAAAGTTGCGACGCGTGGGATCGACGCCAAGCAAATCGAGCATCTTGCTCATCGAGCGCGGCATTACTGGCTGCAGCAGGATCGCCGCGATGCGCAGCGTCTCGACCGTCGTGTAGAGCGCGAGCCGCATCCGCTCAGGATTGCTCTTGGCGAGCTTCCACGGCTCGGCATTCGCGAAATAGCGGTTGGCTGCGGCGACCGTTTCGAACACCGCGCCTAGATAGAGATGCAGCGCGTATTCCTTCACATGCGCGCGGGCGGCGCCGAGCAGCGCGTCCGCCTTGGCGAGCATTTCGACGTCGGCCGGCTGCGGCTCCGCTCCCCGCCAGTCGGGCACAGCAGCGCCGTTCTTGGCGATAATCGACAGCGAGCGCTGCGCGAGATTGCCGATATCGTTGGCGAGGTCGGCGTTGATGCGCTGGACGATCGCCTCGTGCGAGTAATTTCCATCCTGTCCGAACGGGACCTCGCGCAAAAAGAAGTAGCGCAGCGGATCGAGGCCGTAGGTCGCCACGAGCTCTTCGGGGCTCACGACATTGCCGGTCGATTTCGACATTTTCTCGCCGCGGTAGAACAGAAATCCGTGCACTACGATCTGCTTGGGCACGGGCAGGCCGGCCGACATCAGGAAGGCCGGCCAGTAGATCGCGTGGAAACGCGTGATGTCCTTGCCGATCACATGCACGTCCGCCGGCCAGAACGCGGCGCGTGGGCCGGCTTCGGGAAAGCCTGTGCCGGTGAGATAATTCGTCAGCGCGTCGACCCAGACATACATGACATGCTGCGCATCGCCGGGAACCGGCACGCCCCAGGCGAACGTGGTGCGGCTGATCGAGAGATCGTTGAGGCCGCGCTTGATGAAGGCGACCAGCTCGTTTCGGTACTTCTCCGGGGTTACAAATTCGGGATGCGCCTCGAAATGAGCGAGCAGCCGCTCGGCGTAGGAGGATAGCTTGAAGAAGTAGCTCTCCTCCTCGACCCATTGCACCGGCGCTCCCGTAGGCGCGAGCTTGCCCCCGCCCGGCGCTTGCGTCAGTTCGCCCTCTTCGAAATAGGCCTCGTCGCGCACGGAATACCAGCCGGAATATTTCGACAAATAGATATCGCCGTTGGCGTTCATCCGCTCCCAAATGGCTTGAGACGCCCGCTTGTGGCGCTCTTGCGTGGTGCGCACGACGTCGTCCGCTCGCGCGTCGAGCAGTTCGCCCATCGCCTCGAATTGCGCGGCCGTGCGATCGGCCAGCGCTAACGGCGTCAGCCCCTCGCGGGCTGCGGTTTGCTGCATCTTGAGCCCGTGCTCGTCCATGCCGGTGACGAACAGAGTTTCTTGCCCGTCCAGCCGCATGAAGCGCTGCACGGTGTCGGTGATAATCCGCTCGTAGGCATGGCCAATATGCGGGGCGCCATTGGCGTAC
>JAYTRP010000365.1:0-14089 GCA_043746145.1 Hyphomicrobiales bacterium
ATGCGGCCACGGCTTTCTTCTGTCCACATCCAGAGCTTGAATCACAGACCTGACCCCGCCGCCACCCTACCGCAGCCATTTTCAAAACAGCCTCTTACACTTACGCCGGCCCGTTGCTCGCAAACAGATTGCGGCTGACAGTATCCAAGTGGATGCGCATCGAGGTTGCTGCCGATTCAGCATCGCGTCGCATTAATGCATCGACGATGGCTTTATGTTCCTCACAATAAATCTGACGTCGTTGCGGGCTGAACGATCGTTTTTTGATGTCGTGCCACAGGTCTTGAGTGCGGATGAGCCGCAGGATTTCGTAAAGATGATTGAGCAATTCGTTTCGTGACGCCGAGAAGATCCGCTGGTGCAGTTCCGCGTCCCAATCCTCGAACGTCTCCATGTCGATCGCTTCGATGGCGGCGGCGTGAGCCAGTGCCACCTCGTGGATATTGCTGGCGCTGGCATTGGTTGCCGCAAGGGCGGCGGCGCGGGGTTCAAATATCTGTCGGACCTCCATCATGTCGATTGGGCTGACTCCCGTCAGCTTACGGATGACGCTCATATAATCGAGGCGGGTTTCAGGCTGGAGAAACGTGCCGCGCCCGACTTTCCGCGTCAGAGAGCCATCGGCGGCGATCTTATTGATCGCGCTGCGAATGGTGTTCCTTGCGACGCTATATTCCGCTGCGAGTTTGCGCTCGTTTGGAAGTCGACGCGTGTCGCTCCATTCGCCCGACTCAATGCGTTGGCGCAGTGATTGCTCCAATTCCGCGGCGACCAATTTCGGCATTCATTTGCCCCGACGTGGACCAATGCTATACCAATTAGTCCGAACGAGGCATTTTGTCGAGCAACAAATAATACTAGAAGAACCAGCCGTTCGTCGAAATATCTACTCTAAAAACGCAATAACATTGCAGACCAAACCCACAATTGAAGCCACAGAGGTAGTTTTCGTTGCGGTCGACATCTGAGCTTCGTAAAAATCGGCTCTTGCATTTTACGCCAGCTCGACTTCTAATGGTTCAAATAAGGGGAGTGCGGCCTAGATGAAGATCGCGACTTACCGCGTAGGGAGCGAGCGGCGTGTCGGCCTAATTGACGAGGCGCGTCAGACGGTTTCGCCGTTTGACCTCCCGCAAGTCGAAGCCAGGCAGGGTATTCTCGCATTGATCGATCGCTCGATCCTTCCGCGCGTACTTTCCCCCATGCCGTTGAAGGAAGCCGTCCTCGAAGCTCCAATCCCGCGCCCTCGTCGGAACATCTTTTGCGTAGGTAAAAACTATCACGAGCATGCCAAGGAATTCGCCGCTAGTGGTTTCGATTCCAGCGCTGTCGCAGGCGCTATCCCCAAAGCGCCCATCATATTCTCAAAGGTCCCCGAATGCGTCGTCGCCCACCGCGATAATGTAATGATTGACCGAAACGTTTCTACGGCGATCGACTACGAAGCGGAACTCGCTGTGATCATCGGCAAGGCAGGGCGCAGCATCACACCGTCAAATGCGCTTGATCATGTCTGGGGTTACACGATCATCAACGATGTGACAGCCCGCGACCTGCAAGGTCTCTACAGTCAGTGGCTGATCGGCAAGTCGCAGGACACGTTCTGTCCGATGGGCCCTTGGGCCGTCACCAAAGACGAAATCGATCTAGGCGATACCCGGATCAAGTGCTGGATCAACGGCGAACTGCGCCAGGACGCCAACACCCGCGATCTCATCTTCGACGTGCCGACGATCATAGCGACGATTTCTGCGGGCGTGACCTTGCTGCCCGGCGACGTTATCGCAACAGGGACGCCGGTCGGCGTTGGCATCGGTTTCAAACCGCCCAAATATCTCGTGCCGGGCGACATCGCCCGCATCGAAATCTCCCGCATTGGCGTGCTCGAAAACCAATTCAGGGAGTATCGCGCGTGACAGCGGCGGCGGTTGGCAGGACGCAGATCGAGATCGACGGCGCCGGCGCCGCGATCGTCTTCGTTCACGGCCTGGGCGGCGACTCGAACTCGTTTCAAATGCTGCTGGGTGCCCTTGCGGGCTTCCGCTGCATCCGCCCCGACCTGCCCGGCTCTGGCCGCTCGCCACGCCCGTTTGACTCCCTCTCGATTGAACTTTTTGCAGAAACCATCGCCGAAATAATTGAGAAAGTCGGCGGCGGCGCGGTTCATCTAGTCGGCCACTCCCTGGGAACGCTGGTTTGTCTGCACGTGGCGGCCCGCCACCCCGAATGCGTCAAGAGCCTGGCGCTATTTGGACCCATCGTCGAACTTTCAGAGGCTGCGCGGCAGCGCCTCCGGGACCGCGCCCAATCCGCGCGGCAGGATGGTCTGATTGGCATCGCCGATGCGGCTGCGATCGGCGGCACATCGTCTACGTCGCGCAACGCCAACCCCCTGCTCGCGCCCTTCATTCGCGAAAGCCACATGCGCCAGGACGTGGAGGGCTTCGCCCAGACGTGCGAGGCGCTCGCGGGCGCCCCTGCGGCCGATCTGCGATACCTGCGCTGCCCAACGCTGATCGTCACGGGCGACGAGGACACCGTCGCGCCGCCAAGCGTTGCGCAGGCTCTTGCCGACAAGATTAAGGGGTCTAAGCTGAAGGTCTTGGAGCATTGCGGGCATTGGACGCCGTTCGAGCGTCCGCAAGATTGCGCGCGATTCCTTTCGGAACGTCTGAGAGCGAACGAAGCGGCCTAACGGACCGCGCAGAACCCGAACCTTCAAAAGGTCGGCATGACAGTAAGGAGGAACGCCATGGCGGACGAGTATAACGCAACTAACGGCTCGGGCGGCGTCGTCTTCACGAACGTCCGCATTCTCGATGGCACGGGCGAGTATCCCTATACCGGCGAAGTCACGGTTCAAGGTAACCGCATCAAACACGTCACCAAAGGCTCATCGCGTATGAGCGGCTCGAACGGGGCCGGCGGACAGTCCGTGATCGACGGCATGGGCGCCACCCTGATGCCCGGTCTGTGCGACGCGCATTTGCATCTCTCCTGGAACAACGCGCCGGGCATCGACCCCATTCAAATGATGCCCCCAGAGGAGCATACGCTGGTCACCGCGCAGATGGCTAAAGTGGTGCTCGACGCAGGCTTCACCATGGGTTGCGGCGCCGCGGCGGCGAAGCCGCGGCTCGATGTCGTTGTGCGCAATGCGATCAACAATGGCATGATCCCAGGGCCGCGCTATCGGGCCGCAGGCCCTGAGATCACGACGGTCGGCGGCCTCGGCGATTCCGCGCCCTCGCACATCCCGCACGAGGGCCTCAACCTCGGCATTGTCATCTCAGGCCCGGAAGAAATGCGGCGCACGGTGCGCACGCTGATCAAATATGGCGTCGACTCCATCAAGCTCAATCTTTCCGGCGAGGAAATCACCGGCATGAAGGCCGAGGAAACGCCCATGTCGGAAGAAGAAGTCGCGATGGCGGTCAAGGAGGCCAAGGCGCGCGGCCTGGTGCTCGCCGCGCATGCGCGCTCCTCCGGCTCCGTTATGCAATGCGTGCGACACGGAATTCAGAACATCTATCACGCGTCGTTCGCCAACGAAGAGGCGCTCGACATGTTGGAAGCCAACAAGGACAAGCATTTCGTCGCGCCCGGCCTCGCTTGGTTGATCAATACGGCGCGCCACGCTGGCGAATGGGGCATCAAGCCCGGCTCGCCGGTCAGCATCGCCTACGAGCGTGAGTTGGAACACGCGGTCGAGACCTGCCGTAAGATGCATCGGCGCGGAATTCGTTTGTTGATCGGCGGCGACTACGGCTTTGCCTGGACGCCGCAGGGGACCAACGCCAAGGACATGGAGACTTTCGTCGACCTGCTCGGCTTCTCGCCGATGGAGGCGGTGCTCGCCGCAACCAAATTCGGCGGCCAAATCATGATGCGGGGCGATGAACTCGGCCAGATCAAGCCCGGCTATCTCGCCGATATGCTGCTCGTCGACGGCGATCCCATCGCAAACATCAAGGTCTTGCAAGACAAGAGCCGCCTGCTAGCGATCATGAAGGACGGGCAGTTCCATAAAGCTCCAAAAATGAACGAACAGCGTCGCCGGATGAGCGCGTGAGCCTGACGTCCGCCAAGCCAGCCGAAGGCGTTACAGCCCGTCAAGCTTGGACGGGTCTTGCCCTGCTGGTCGGCGCGATCTTCCTTTGGATGGTGTTCGGCATCTGGCCAGATTGGCTCAACTCGCTGCTCGACAGCAAGAAAGCGTTCGTCAGCGCGGTTCTCAATGGCGTCACGCTAGCGGGGCTGTATTTCCTCGTCGCCAGCGGCTTTACGCTTGTGTTCGGGTTGATGCGAAACGTCAATCTCGCACACGGATCGCTGTATCTACTCGGGGCCTATGTCGGGTACGACGCCATGCAATGGACCAATAATTGGTTCGTCGGGGTCATCGCGGGCACGCTTGTGCTTGGCGTTGTGGGCGCCTTGCTGCAAGTCCTGGTATTTCAGCGCCTTGCCGGCGACGAGTTGCGACAGACGCTGGTGACGATCGGCATCTCCATTGTCGCTGCCGATTTGATGTTGGCGGTATGGGGCGGCAAGACCTATCAGTTCACGATTCCCGAGTGGCTCGACGGGGCCGTCGCGACGCCCATCATCACGGCGATCAAGTCCAACGGACAGATCGTGACGCTGCGATATCCCTTTTATCGTCTCGTCGTTCTCGCCGCGTCAGTCGTGATCGGCCTTGGGCTCTGGCTGGCGCTCAACAGAACAAAAGTGGGCATGATGATCCGCGCGGGCGTCGATGATCGCGCGATGCTTTCCATGACAGGGGTCAATGTTCGCCTATTGTTCGTCGGCGTCTTCGCAATCGGCGGCATGCTCGCGGGCTTCTCGGGGGTGATCGGCGGTTCGGCGCTCTCCATCGCGCCTGGCGAAGACATTCGATATTTGCTCGCTTCCCTTGTCGTGGTCATCGTCGGCGGCATGGGCTCGATCACTGGCGCCGCGATCGGCGCCTTGTTGATTGGATTGGCTGAGCAAATCGGGCTCGTCTATTTTCCCACTTACGGCATCGTCCTTACCTTCGTCATCATGGTGGTTACGCTTGCGATACGGCCGCAAGGTTTGATGGGCAATGCGCGGATGCGGCAGACGGACCCGGCCCGCGTCGCGATACCCGGCGACATCGTCACGCCCGAATTTACTCCAGCGACCGCCTGGCTAGGCGCCGCCCTCATCCTTTTTCCGCTGCTTGTCTCGCCATTCGTCGCCTTTCAACTCGGCGCGCAGACTTTGATCCTGGGCATGATCGCGCTTTCGCTGATGGTGCTCGCGGGCTACGGCGGCATGGTGTCGCTAGCGCAACTTACCGTTGCGGGCGTCGCCGGCTATGCCGTGGCGATCCTGGGACCCAATGGGACGGGCGTGCTGGGTCTCGGATGGCCCTGGTGGCTCTATGTGCCTGTGTCGATTTTGATTGCAGGCGGCGTTTCGGCGCTCATCGGCATGATCGCGGTGCGGACGGCCGGGATCTACACGATAATGATCACACTGGCCGTCGCCACGGCCTTCTTCTATTTCGCGCAGCAGAATTACTCTCTGTTCAACGGTCATTCCGGATTCCGCGGCGTCCAACCTCCTGTTGTACTCGGCGTCGATTGGAAGGAACGGATCCCCTTCTACTACCTGACCCTAGGCATCGCCGCTGTGGCGTATAGCGTGGTAATTTATTGCGCTCGCTCGCCTTTCGGCAGGGCGCTGATGGCGACCCGCGATAATCAGCGCCGCATGCGCGCGGTCGGCTATGACGTGACGCATCATCGCGTCGTCGCCTATTTTTTCGCCGGGATCATCGCAGGAACGGCCGGCGTTCTTTACGTCTGGTTCAATGGCCGCATTTCGCCCGGCACTGTCGGCGTCGGCGAAGCCATAGGCATTCTCGTCATCGCGGTCATCGGCGGCCTGCGTCATCCCATTGGTCCGTTCATCGGAGCGGCGCTCTACGTCTTGCTCAAGACCTTCGCGATCGACGTCGTCGGCGCGGACCGGTTCAACACTCTCATCGGTTTAGTTTTTCTTGTGATTGTATTCGTGTCGCCGGACGGACTTTTCGGTCTCTGGCGTCGGCTCGCGCCGCATTTGGCCGCCAAACCCCTGCGCGAATCCTAGGGGTCGGCATAACGTTCAACAAAGCCCATAAAGGGCATAAAATGGAGGAAACGATGAAGAGTTCTACAAAAGCGTTGCTGCTGGCGGTCCTGTTGAGCAGCGTAGCGCTTGTTCCGCAAACTGCACTGGCGGATGGCGCGATCAAAGTCGGCCTGTTGGCGACTTTGGAAGGGCCGTTCACCGTGCTTGGCCAGGACGGGGTCCGCGGCGCCGAGCTCGCGCTTAAGGAAGCCGGCTATACCGCGGGCGGCAAAAAGCTGGAGATCATCAAGGGTTCCTCCGACGCCTCGCCGGACAGCGCTGTGAAGGCGGCGCGCAAGTTGGTTGAGCAGGATGGCGTCGCCATTTTGATTGGGCCTCTCTCGGGCGACGAAGGACTGGCAGTCAAGGACTACGCCAAGACCCAACCAAACGTGACCTTCGTCAACGGCACCTCGGCGGCGCAAGACACGACCTTGCGCGATCCGGCCTCTAATTTTTTCCGCTTCTCCACCGACGGCGCGCAGTGGATGGCGGGGCTCGGCGACTACGCCTACAATGTGAAAAAGTACAAGAACGTCGTGACGGTCGCAGAGGATTATTCGTTCCCCTACAGTCAAGTGTTCGGCTTCATGGCGTCATTCTGCCGCGACGGAGGCCACGTGCCAAAGAAGTTCTGGGTGCCGATCGGCAACAAGGACTATTCCTCCGTCATCGCCGCGATTCCAGACAATGTCGACGCAATCTACGTCGCACTGGGCGGCGCCGACGGCGTCAACTTCTTGACCCAGTACCAGCAAGCCGGCGGCTCAGCGCCCTTGATTGGTGGTTCGATCACCGTCGACCAGACAGTGCTCGGCACGCAGGGCAAGCAGCGCGACTATGTTGTCGGCACGCCCTCGGCCGGCCCGATCGCCGACAATTCCGACGACCCCGCGTGGAAGAAATTCGTCGCCGACTACAAGGCCGCCTATAAGGACGGCTTCCCGTCGCCGTCGTTGTTCGCGCAAGGGTATTACATCAACACTAAAGCAGTCCTGTTGGCGCTCGACAAGGTCGGCGGCGATCTCTCCGACAAAGAGGTCAAATTCCGCGATGTCCTGGCTAAGCTTGAGTTCGACACCCCGACCGGCAAAGTCAAACTCGACAAGAACCGCCAGGCGATCGCCGACAACTACCTAACCGAGGTCGCCAAGGCGGACGACGGGCATCTCTACAACAAGGTCATCAACGTCGTGCACGACGTGAACCAGACATTGGGCATCCCCGAGGCCGACTTCCTCAAGCTCGGCGTCGCCGGACGCGACAATCCCGACTGCAAATAGACCGAAAGTCTACGACAAGAGATCCCGTCATGGCAGGAAACAAAGCCGCCGAGCGTCTTTCCTCTAACAGCGTCAATGCGCTGGAATTGGTCGGCGTGGGGCGTAAATTTGGAGCGCTTGCCGCGCTCGCCGACATCAACCTTCGGGTTGGCGCTGGCGAGCGACGGGCCATCCTTGGGTCCAACGGAGCGGGAAAAACAACTCTGTTCAACGCCGTGACGGGCGACTTTCCGCCGACATCCGGCCGCATCAGCTTTTTCGGCGAGGACATCACGGCGTTTCCGGTGCACGAACGGATTCGGCGGGGGTTGCGCCGCACCTATCAGATAAGCCAACTTTTCGGCGGGCTAACGGTCATCGACAGCATCTTCGTCGCCTGCCGAGGCGTGTCGCGCGGTCGCCTCTCGTTGCTGCGGCCATCAAGCAAGGACGCCACCATGGCGCAGGCGCAGTCGATCGCGCATTCCGTACATCTCGACGACATTCTGGAGACGCCGGTCTCGGTGCTGAGCCACGGCCAGCAGCGTCAGTTAGAAATCGCGCTCGCGCTTTCAGGCGCCCCGCGCTTCATCCTGTTCGACGAGCCCGCCGCCGGCCTCTCACCTTCCGAACGGCGCGATCTCGTCGTCATCCTGAACGCCCTACCCGCCTATATCGGTTACATCATCATCGAACACGATCTCGACGTCGCGCTTCGCGTGTCGACCTATGTCACGATGATGCACAACGGGCGCATTTTCACCGAAGGCACACCCGAGCAGATCGAGAACGATCCGCAGGTGCAGGCTATTTATCTCGGAGCGGGACATGGCTAAGCGACCCGCTGCCGCTCCCGCAGCCTTGAAGCCAATCCTGCAAGTGCAAGACCTGCAAGTCTACTATGGCGAGTCGCATGCGCTGCAAGGCGTTTCGTTGACATTGGAGCGCGGCGTGCTGTCGGTCGTCGGCCGCAACGGTATGGGCAAGACGACGCTTTGCAACACCATCGTCGGCCTGATGCGCGCGCGCTCGGGCAGCGTGCGGTTCGACGGGCTCGACATCTCCAATCTGGAGCCGCATGAGATCGTGCGCGCGGGCGTTGGTTTCGTGCCACAGGGCCGTCGACTTTGGCCGAGCCTGTCCGTCGACGAGACATTGCGCTTAAGCGAGCGCACAGGCGTTGCGGGGCGTTCCTGGACGGTTGACCGCGTTTATTCGACCTTCCCGCGCCTAGCCGAACGCCGCAACAACGGCGGCGGCCAGCTTTCCGGCGGCGAGCAGCAGATGCTGGCGATCTCCCGCGCGCTGCTGAGCAATCCGCGCCTGCTGGTCATGGATGAGCCTACCGAGGGGCTGGCGCCGACGATCGTTACGCAGGTGCGCGACCTGCTACTTCGCCTATCGAGCGAAGAGGGCCTTTCAGTCCTGGTTGTCGAACAGAACATTGGCGTCGCCACCTCGGTCTCCGATTCCGTCGCCATCATGGTCAACGGCCGGATCAACCGAGTCATGGAAGCGGGCGAACTCGCCGGCGACCGCGAACTCCAGCAGCGCCTGCTAGGCGTTGGCCGGGCTGGCGAGGTGGGCGAACCGGAAATCGAAGCGCCTCCCGCTACGGATGCGAGCGGCGGCGAAGTCAAGCTGTTCAGGGTGTCGCGAACGGGCGCGGCGAGCGGCGATGACGGTTCGCCGATCTACCGGGCAGAACGATTGCCCAACCGCTGGAACGTACTTAGCGCCTCTGAGAAGCCGCCTGCGGTGAAAACCGGGGACAGCGCGCCAACCCGGTCCGTGTTCAGCATTCCCTTCGCCGAGCGTATCGGACGCACCGCGCTGGTTGTTGGAACCTTCGACACCAAGAGCGTCGAGTTGCGCTTCATCCGCGACCGGCTGCGCGCGTTGAACATCCCCGTCCGCACTGTCGATCTCTCGACGTCGGGCAAGATTTCGCGCGCCGACGTGACGCCGGTTCAGGTCGCCGCGATGCATCCCCATGGGTCCAGCGCAGTCTTTTCCAGCGATCGCGGTGAGTCCGTCACGGCCATGGCGGAGGCGTTCGGGCGTTGGATCACACGTGAAAGCGGCATTGGCGGCGTGATTTCCGCGGGCGGCTCCGGGGGCACGTCGCTCGCGACAGCTGGCATGCGCCGGCTGCCGCTCGGGATCCCGAAGATCATGATCTCGACCGTCGCGTCTGGCGATGTCGGCCGCTATGTTGGCGCCGCCGACATCTTGATGCTGCACTCCGTCGCCGACGTTCAGGGTCTAAATTTCATCACTGAGCAGATCCTCGGCAACGCGGCGAACGCGCTCGCGGGGATGATCTCAGGGCTGCCTACCGCCGACGCGCGGGAGGCTCGCCGGCGCGTGGCGCGACCCGCTGTCGGCATCACCATGTTCGGCGTGACCACACCGGCGGTGCAGGCGATCACCAAGCGTCTCGAAGGCGACTTCGACTGCCTCGTGTTCCACGCGACCGGGACTGGGGGGCGTGCGATGGAGAACCTTGGCGATTCCGGGCTGCTTTCCGGCTTCATCGATCTCACGACGACCGAAGTTGCAGACATGATTGTGGGCGGACAATTCCCAGCCGACGCCGACCGCTTCGGCGCGCCCATCCGCACCGGGCTTCCCTATGTCGCCTCGGTCGGCGCGATGGACATGGTCAATTTTGGGCCGCGGGAGACGATGCCCGAAAAGTTCCGAAACAGGCGCATCGTTGTCCATAATCCGAATGTTACGCTCATGCGCACCACCCGTGACGAGAACAGGGCGATCGGCGAGTGGATGGGCTCGCGCTTCAATCAAATGAACGGGCTCGTCCGTATTCTGCTGCCGCTCGGCGGGGTGTCCCTCCTGGATGCTCCCGGGCAGCCGTTTCACGATCCGGAAGCCGATAACGCCCTGTTTGAAGCCCTCGAAAAGACAGTCCGGCAAACCGAGCGGCGCAAGATCCAGCGCGTCGAGGCTAACGTCAACAATGACAAATTCGTCGCGGCGGTGGTTGACGCTTTCACGTCGATCTCCCCACGCCAACAGAGGAGAGCCTGATGGCTCGTATCGAACGCGAGACGATCCTCGCCAAATTGCAGGCCATGAAACGCGCCCGCACGCCGATTATTGGCGGCGGCGCTGGTACGGGTCTATCGGCCAAATGTGAGGAGGCCGGCGGCATCGACCTGATTGTAATCTACAACTCGGGGCGCTACCGCATGGCGGGCCGTGGCTCACTCGCCGGCATGCTCGCCTATGGCAACGCCAACGAGATCGTTCGCGAGATGGCCTACGAGGTCCTGCCGGTCGTCAACCACACGCCCGTGCTCGCCGGCGTCAACGGCACAGATCCTTTTTGCCTGTTCGACCCCTTCCTCGACGACCTGAAGCGGCTCGGCTTTTCCGGCGTTCAAAACTTCCCGTCGGTCGGCCTGATCGATGGATTGTTTCGCGCCAATCTCGAAGAGACCGGCATGTCCTATGCCCTCGAAGTCGAGATGATCGCGCGCGCCCACGCCAAGGACATGCTGACGACCCCGTATGTCTTTTGCGCCGCCGATGCGCAAGCTATGGCGAAAGCCGGCGGCGACGTCATCGTCTGCCATCTCGGCCTCACAACCGGCGGAACTATTGGCGCTCAAACGGGCCGCAAACTCGCTGAATGTCCGATGCTTGTAGATGAATGGGCGGCGGCGGCGCTGGCGGTCAATCCCGAGGCGATCGTGCTCGTTCACGGCGGCCCCGTCGCCGATCCCAGCGACGCGGAATTCATCCTTCGCAACACTCGGCATTGCCACGGTTTTTACGGCGCTTCCTCGATGGAGCGCCTTCCCACCGAGCGGGCGATGACTGACCAGACAAAGAAGTTCAAGGCGATCGCCTTTGGCCGATCATCGGATATGGGGAGCTAACGACCATGGCTGGTGAGACTTTGGGGTCGCTGATCTTGTGGCTGATCGTTCTAGCGATCGGCGTCGTGATCGCCGTTTATCTGTTGCGATGGCTCTATCAGAGATCAACCAAGGAGACGGCGTTCGTTCGCACCGGCTTTGGCGGCGAGAAGGTCGTCGTCAGCGGCGGCGCCTTCGTCATCCCGGTCCTGCACGATATCACTCCCGTGAACATGACCGTCATGCGCATCGAGGTCGAGCGGCGGGAAACTCAGGCGCTTATCACCAAGAACCGGATGCGCGTCGACGTCATCGCCGAGTTTTTCGTCCAGGTTGGCTCGTCGCGCGAGGCCGTCAGCTTCGCCGCCCAGACACTGGGACGCCGGACTTTGCAGCCCGATAGCGGGCGCGAGCTGTTGGAAGGGCGATTCGCCTCGGCCCTGAGGACGGTGGCGGCTCAGATGACGTTGGAGCAGATGCACGAGCAGCGGCAGGAATACGCTCAGCGCGTCAAAACCGTCGCTCTGGAAGGCCTCTCGCGGAACGGCCTCGAACTCGACAGCGTCGCCATCGTCGACCTTGATCAGACCCATCTGGAATTTTTCGATAGCTCGAACGCGTTCGACGCGGAGGGTCTGACACAGCTCACCGAGACCATCGAAACGCGTCGCCGGATGCGCAATGAGATCGAGCAGCGCACCCAGATCGAAATTCGCACCCAAAATCTCGATGCGCAACGCAAGTCGCTCGATATCGACCGTGAAGGTGAATACGCGCGCCTTGCCCAAGAGCATGACATCGAGGTGCGCCGCACGTCGCAGCGCGTCGAACTCGCCCGCAACCGCGCCGTTCGCGATCAGGAAAGCGAGCAGGCTCTACTCGCCGCGCGCGAGGAAGTTGAAAAGTCGAAGTTTGTCCAGGAACGTAATCTCGCCGAGGCGCGGATTCAGAACCAGCAGGAGATCGAACAACGCGAGATCGTGCGGCGTCGTCAAATCGATGAAGTCGAAATGAAATCCCGCGAACTGACCGAGCGCGAACAGATCGCGCTGGAACTGTCTTTGCAAAAAGCGCGGATCGAGCGGGAGCGCGAGCAGAGCGAATTGGAACTCAACCGACGCCGAATCCTCGAACTCGCCGAGATTAATCGGCAGATCGTCGTTGCCGGCAAGAACGCCGAACTCGCGCAAGCGGAAGCCGAGAAGAAGCAGGCGGAAATCGTCGCCGGCCAGGATGTCGAAGTGACGCGGATCGCGCAGGACCGTGCGCTCGATCAAATACGCATGGAGCGCGAGCGGCTTCTCGACGCCTTGAATATCGCCAAACGACAGGCTTTCGAGGAGGCGGAAATCAGTTCCGGCGAGGAGATCGAACGCGCGAGGATATCTAGCGAACGCGGACTGTCCGAAGCGCGCGTCACCAGAGACAGCCATCTGCGCAAACTTGAAGTCGAGCGCGACAAGGCGGTGCAACTGGCGGAAATGCAAAGCGCCATCGAACTCGCCAACAAGTCGGCCGAGCGATCTCAGGCGATCGCCTTGGCCGAGGTTGCGCGTGGCAAGGCGGTGGCCGCCGAGGAACAGGCGATTACGGTGCGCGAGACGGTGATCGCCGAACGGCGCAAGTCTACCGATCTTATCGCCGCGTCACGAGAATCGGAACGTGAAGCGCTGCGCTTGACGGGCAAGGCCGATGCGGAAAAGGCGGCCGCGGCGAGCTTCGGCGACGCCATGAAAATTACCGCGGAAGCCGAGGCCGAGGCGGAAAAGATCAAGGCGCTCGCGTCCGCGCAGCGCTACGAGGTCGACGCCAAGGGCGCCATGCAGCTTAACGAGGCTGAGAATACGCTATCTGAATCGGCCCGCCTGTCGCGCTTCCGCGGCAAGCTGCTGGAGCGCATCGAGGGCATCGTGCGCGAGAGCGTACGGCCGATGGAAAAGATCGAAGGCATAAAAATCCTCCACATCGACGGCGCCAATGGCGGCGCTGGCGGCAATCGAAATGTCACCGACGAAGTCATCGACTCCGCCTTGCGCTACCGCGTTCAGGCGCCGATGATCGACAGCTTGATGAAAGAGATCGGCATCGAGGGTGGAAGTCTCGGGCGAATGACTGACGTGCTGCGCGACGCCAAGGACATTGAGAGCCTGACATCGAAGCGCGCAAAGGTCGCGACCGCAAACTCGACCAAGAATGGCAGCGACCACGATGATGACCGCTGAGGAGCGCGGCTAGATGGCCAAAGTCTATGCCTCTATTGTAATCCCGGCTTCCGCCAGCGCCGTCTGGGAAGTGATCAGGGATTTCAACGCGTTGCCAAAATGGACGCCCTTCGTCGCCGAAAGCCGCATCGAGCAGAATGCGGCATCGGATAAGGTCGGCTGCATCAGGAGCTTTCGCCTCAAGAACGGCGGCCGCATTCGTGAGCGGCTGCTGGCGCTTTCGGATTATGACATGTCCTGCACCTATTCGATCCTTGAAAGCCCGATGGGCGTGGAGAATTATCTGGCGACGCTACGGCTGATCCCCGTGACGGAGAGCAATCACACCTTCGCGGAATGGAGCGCGGAATTTGACGCAGCGCCGGAGCGCGAAAATTCGGTCGTCGACGACATCGGACGCAATGTTTTCGCCGCCGGGTTGACTGCGTTGAAAACCCGGTTCTCACGCTGACACATGACTGAAGTCCGCCGCAGCACGATCGTCAATGCGCCAATCAAGGACGTTTGGGCGGTGCTTCGTGATTTCAACGGGCATGAGCGCTGGCACCCTATCGTTGCAGCGAGCGCGATCGAA
>JAYTRP010000366.1:0-4700 GCA_043746145.1 Hyphomicrobiales bacterium
CCATGCGGCCACGGCTTTCTTCTGTCCACATCCAGAGCTTGAATCACAGACCTGACCCCGCCGCCACCCTACCGCAGCCATTTTCAAAACAGCCTCTTAGAGCCTGACCCGAAACTCATGAGGCGGCGCCGATTCGCTTCATGAGCACGGCTGCGGCAGCCAAGACTATGAAAGCGAGCGCGGTTGAGGCGGTGCGCTCGTAGTCTCTGGCGAGGCGGCGATTGCGGCCAAGCCAGGCGAAGGTGCGCTCGACGACCCAACGCCGCTTCTGCACGATGAAGCCGCGCTGATTTAACGGCCCCGTGACGATTTCGATCGTTATGGGCGTGGCGCCGCCGGGCCGCTTGCCGCGATAGGAGGCATCCGCGAAGACCCGTTCGATGAAAGGCCACGGCCAGCGCGACGCCCATAGCAGCGGAACGGCAGCGCGAGAATCGTGCATGTCTGCGGGCGACACGCAGGCGACGAGCAGCCGAAGGAGAAGCTCCGCGTCCCTCGCGTTCGCGGTCGAGCATCACCAGGAGAGGGTTGATCCGCTCGAACAGACCCGCGTCGCGCCAAGCGTAGCAGTGGCGCTGAACCGTGGTGTAGGGCGGGAAAGCCTCGGGCAGTGTGCGCCATGGGCAAGCCCGTCCGCAGCAGATACAGCACGGCCTCCCGCAGCAGGCGCGACGCCCCCTTGCGTGGCCGCCCCGTCGAACTTGATGCAGGTAGGAGAGGCGCGATAAGCGCCCACGCCTCATCGCCAATGACCCGATGACGGTAGACAAAAGCGGGCGTAGGTTCGAGTCGGACGGCGATGTTGGACACGGTAGAAGGCTCCCGGCAAGGAACCTCCTTCTTGAATCTAACCTCGCCGTTCGCCTATCCAGCCTTTCGAGTCACGCTCTAATACTCCACGCGGTTGCCAGCCCCAAGCCGTCGGCGACGTCGGTGCCAACGGAAGTTTTATCAGCAAGGTCTTAATCTATTTGGGAGCTCGGTTTTGATTAGCGTACTAAGCTTGATTGCCAGAGCGCTGCCGAGGTTTAGCCGTCGCCTCACTGAAAACTTATATTCCAAAACGTAAATGTACATAAAGATTACCCATAGAATATAACCGTGATTTAGGTTATATCCCTTTCAAACCAAAGCGTTTTTGCGTATCCAGCCTAGACAATTCGCCGCATTTAAATGGCGCCTGGGACTCGCGAAAATGAGGGAGAGCGCCTAAGTCAGCAGCGCACAATTTCGACGGACGCGCCATGAATGGAATGATCACCGCCAATCGCCTCAGCGACGGCCTTGTCGTCTTTTTCGACGCAGCTGGCGGCTGGACTGAGGATTTTAACCGCGCGCTCGTCCTCAATGACGAGGCGACGAAAGCGCAGGGGCTTGCGCAGGCCGCGTTGACGGCTGCTGACAATGTCGTCATCGACCCCTATTGGATCGATCTGGAGACCCGCGCCGGGCATCTGGTTCCTAAAGCGCTGCGGGAGGCAATCCGCGCCGCCGGGCCGACGAACAGGCCGGATCTCGGCAAGCAGGCGCACGGCCTCGGCCCGACGCTGGTTCAGCGCGCCTGACCTGAGCATTGGGTAGGGAAGACTCATGTACCGCTACGATGAATTTGACGCCGCCTTTGTCTCCGCCCGGGTCGATCAATTCCGCGATCAGATCCAGCGTCGCCTGACCGGCGAACTCACCGAGGAGCAGTTCCGGCCGCATCGGCTGATGAACGGGCTGTATTTGCAATTGCATGCCTACATGCTGCGCATCGCGGTGCCCTACGGCACGCTGAGTTCGCGGCAGTTGCGGATGTTGGCGGAGATCGCGCGCAAGTACGATCGCGGCTATGGCCATTTCACGACGCGGCAAAACCTTCAGTTCAACTGGCCAGCCCTGAGCGACGTGGCCGCCATTCTCGCCGATCTCGCCAGCGTCGAGATGCACGCGATCCAGACCTCCGGCAATTGCATCCGTAACGTCACGGCCGATCATTTCGCCGGCGTCGCGGCGGACGAGATTGCCGACCCTCGCCCTTATGCCGAAATTCTGCGGCAATGGTCGTCGCAGCACCCCGAATTTTCGTTCCTGCCGCGCAAGTTCAAGATCGCCGTCAACGGCGGCCCGCACGACCGCGCGGCAATCCAAGCGCATGACATCGGCCTGCAACTGGTGCGCAACGAGGCGGGCGAACTGGGCTTCACGGTCTATGTCGGCGGCGGCCTGGGCCGAACGCCGTTCGTGGGCAAGAAGGTGCGCGATTTCCTGCCCGAGCGTGATCTGCTCGCCTATGGCGAGGCGATTTTGCGCGTCTACAATCTCGAGGGGCGGCGGGATAACAAGTATAAGGCGCGGATCAAGATCCTGCTGCACGAAAAGGGCTTGGAAGGTCTGCGCGAGGCGGTCGAAGCGGAATTCAAAACGGGCGACAAGGAGCCGCTGACCCTCCCCCAAGGCGAGATCGAGCGCATCCGCGCCTATTTCGCCCTGCCCCCGCTTGCGCCGCGAGCGAGCGAGAGCGCGCGCATCGAGCGCCGGCGCGGCAAGGATGCGAAGTTCGACGCCTTCATGCGCAGCAACGTCACCCCGCAGAAGATTCCCGGCTATGCCGTGATGACCGTGTCCCTGAAGCCGATCGGCGGCGTGCCGGGCGACGCTTCGGCCGACCAGATGGACGCCGTCGCCGATCTCGCGGAGGATTATTCGCAGGACGAACTGCGCGTCTCGCACGAGCAGAATCTGATCCTGCCGCATGTCGCGCTCGATGATCTTCCCGCCGTCTACGACCGGCTCGCCTCGGTCGGGCTCGCAACGCCGAACGCGGGGCTCGCCAGCGACATCATCGCCTGCCCCGGCCTCGACTATTGCGCGCTGGCCACTGCACGCTCGATCCCAGTCGCGCAACGCCTATCCGAGCATTTCGGCGACGGCGTGCGCGCCAGAGACATTGGGCCGCTGAAAATAAAGATTTCCGGCTGCATCAACGCCTGCGGCCACCATCATGTGGGGCACATTGGCATTCTCGGCCTTGAGCGCGCGGGCGAGGAAACTTATCAAATTACGCTTGGCGGCTCCGCCGACGAAACCGCCGCGATCGGCCAGATCACCGGCCCGGGTTTCAGCTCGGAGAGAGTGGTCGACGCCATTGAAACCGTGGTCGCCACGTATATGTCTCAACGTTCGGGGCCGGACGAAGAGTTCCTGAAGACATTCCGGCGCATCGGCATGGCGCCGTTCAAGGAGGCGCTTTACGAACGAAGCGCCGGATCGGACATCTAGTGAGCGCGCACGACATCAAGTTGTTCGGTGACGCGATCGCCGCTTCCCGGCTCGAGACGCAATTCGCGAAGATGAAGCCGGCGTCGCTGCTGCGCTTTGCGATCGAGGATCTATATCCCGGCCGTGTGGCGCTGGTGTCCTCATTTGGCGCGGATTCGGTGGTGCTCCTGCACATGGTCGCGAAGGTCGATAAGGCGACGCCGATCGTGTTCGTGGACACCGGGCAGCATTTCGAAGAGACGCTCGCATATCGCGACCGGCTGGTCGCCGATCTCGGCTTGACCAACATCATCTACGCCGAGCCGGACGCTGCGACGCTAAGCGCCGAAGATCCCGAGAAGTTCCTATTCGCCAGTGATCCCGACCGCTGCTGCGAGATCCGCAAGGTGGCGCCGCTTGCCGCTGCGCTGGCGCCCTATGAAGCTTGGATCACCGGGCGTAAAGGATTCCAGACCGCTGACAGGGCGCGCGTGCCGCTGTTCGAAGCGGAAGGCGAGCGTGTCAAGATCAACCCGTTGGTTGGCTGGAGCGCGGGCGATCTGCTCGACTACATCAAGCGCGAAGGTTTACCCCCACACCCCCTCGTCGCCAAAGGTTTCCCCTCGATCGGCTGCCTACCCTGCACTAGCCCGGTCCGCCCTGGTGAGGACGCACGCGCGGGACGTTGGCGCGGCAAGAGCAAGACTGAATGTGGTATCCACATCGGCGTTCTGAACGCCGGCGGAGGCATCTGATGGCGCTGTGGCGCGACGGCGAATTCGTTAGAGAGCCCTGGCTTGCGCTGAACGATTCTGAGCCCGCCCCGGCGGGGGCCAGCGTGATTGTTCCGCTCGTCCGCTGGCGTCGCGATAGCCAAGCACTCGCGGCGCGGGGACCCGTTGGCGTCGAGATCGCGGCGGGCAAGGACGCTCTGGAGTCGCTGGGCGAAGTCGCTTCGGCGCCGCTTGTGGCGCTGCGGTTCGAAAAGTTCGGCGACGGACGCGCTTTCACTTATGCGATCCTGCTACGCGAGCGGCATGGTTTTGCTGGCGAGTTGCGCGCGGTCGGCGACGTTCTGCTCGATGAGATCCCGCTGATGCTGCGCTGCGGCTTCATCTCGTTCGAGATTATCAACGAGCCGACACTGCGGGCGCTCCGGGAAGGCCGTCTGCCGAAATTCCCACTGGCCTATCAGCCCGGGCACGGCGTGCCGGAGGCGCATGCGGGCGCACGACCGTGGTTGCGGCGGGCGTCGGGGTGGGCACGTTGACTTTGTGACACGACTTAAAACGTACATAGAATCGAGGAACGTCTTCGGATATGCCCTCGCTGCCCCCTTACTGAAGCGGCTGCAGAGGGAAATTGCACCTTATTGCTTCCATTTTGGCATTTGAGCGCAAATCGCAGCTAATGCTTCTAAGCTGACACATTTCCAGGCTTTTAGTCGCAATTGTTGA
>JAYTRP010000367.1:0-4698 GCA_043746145.1 Hyphomicrobiales bacterium
GATCCGGTTGTTGCCGAGGCGATCGGGAATGAGCAGCGTTCGATCGTCAATGATTTTCACAAAGCCGGGGGGATCGCCGCGCGGAGAAATGTCCGCGCCACCGGGGCCGCTAGTGGAGATCAGAAGAAAAGGCGATAGTCGGACGAAGGCTTGGCAATGCACGTCGAGCTTTGGAAGCGACTTCTTCACCGCGACTTCGGACGGCAGACCATATAAAGAGCGCAATACCGAGGGTTGGGTGATCGTCTCCATCTCGTCGCTCCTCGCTTAACGCAGCTTCGCCAGTATCGCTCACGGGGCGCGCCGTCCAGCGCCGAGGTCGTATCATCCCTGGAAATTTGTTTTAACGTGCTCACCGCGTCTTGACGAACGGTGGGCTAACCCTTAGCTGATGAATTACGAAAAACGTCACTCGTGATTTCATGAACACTGAAACCGGCACAAAGGTTAACGACGATACCGACCTGCGCAAGGTCGACACGACCACGCGCATCCTCAATGAGGCGGAGCGTCTGTTCCGGCATTACGGTTACAGTAAGACCACGGTCGCCGACATTGCCCGCGAACTCGGGATGTCGCCAGCCAATATCTACCGGTTCTTCGCCTCAAAAACGCAAATCCACTGCGGTTTGGCCGAAAGGATGCTCGTCGCGAGGGAAGTCGCCTTGTTCGAGATCTCCAAGCTTCCGCTTCCCGCTGGTGAGAGACTGAAGTTGTTCGTCGTCGACCAATATAAGGCGACTGTCGCCCAAATGACCGGCGATAAAAAAGTCCATGAGATGGTGACGGTTGCGCTAGAAGAGCATTGGTCTGTCATCGATCGCCATCTACAGCGCCTTACGGAAATACTAAGCGAAATCATCGCCGACGGTATGCGTGCCGGCGAATTCAAGATGGACGACCCGGTGAAAGCGGCGCGTTGCTTCAAAGCGTGCGTGATCTCGGTATGTCATCCCGTCGTGGTGGCGCAGTGCCGCCTCGACCCCGAAACAGCGAACCCCGAAGAACTGGCTGATTTTGTTTTGAAAGCCCTCAAAGCTTAATCACGCGCAAAACTTACTTCGAGTGCGACGCCTTTCGTCTGAAGATTGAAGGATTACGAAAAATGTCAATGACCATCCGACACAAGCTCAAGGGTGAGCCTGTTTTCACATCAGGGAATACCGACGGCCTGGAGGTCGCAGCCTTCCCGCAAAGCCTAGACGAGACCCAGCCTTCCGGAATGATCGCTCACACACTGGCATGGGTAAAACAAATCGCCGGCCTCGCGGATGTCAAGCTGCGGAGGCATGCGGCTTTGGACGCAAGACGGAAAACCCGTTCGCTGTTTCATTCATGGGCCGAGTCCGATCTCGCGCATCGGGATGTCGCGCGCCAGATCTGGCCGGCTTCCAGACCCTAAGCGCCTACTGCCCGAAGGGTAAGGCAAATTAAAGCCCGCCCCTTATTGTAAATCGCCTCATGGAGATCGAGCGATGCCCGTCATGACACGACAAGGATTGAAGCGAGCGTCGCTCTTGAGCTCCGTCCTGATCGGCGGGCTCTTTCTTGCGGCCTGCGAGCATGAGCAAGCCGCCGCGCCCGAGCCGGTCCGGCCGGTGAAGGTCATGAAGGCGGAATTCACCGCGACAACTCGGTCGGTCGCCTATTCCGGCTCGGTGAAGGCGCGCCGCGAGGCGAACCTCGGCTTTCGCGTGGGCGGAAAGATTGTAGAACGGCTAGTCAATGTCGGCGAGCGCGTCGCGGAAGGAAGCTTGCTCGCCAGGCTTGACCGCTCCGATCTCGCCTTGGCGCTCGCAAGCGCGAAGGCGTCTGTGGAAGCCGCGCAATCGCAGGTCGCTGTTTCTCAAAGCGGATACGATCGAGCCGCGGGTCTTTCGGCTAAGGGTTTCGGGACGCAGGCCACTCTCGATGAACGCCGGCTGGCGCTCGATCAGGCCAATGCAGCGCTGGATCAGGCCCGCTCGGCTCGGGATCAGGCCGTCCATCAGGTCGGCTATTCCGAGCTGAGGTCGGATGTCGCGGGCGTGGTCACAAATGTCATGGCCGAAGCGGGTCAGGTGGTCGCTTCGGGCGCGCCGGTGTTCATGGTCGCGCGGGATGGCGAGAAGGAAGTCGCCGTCGCGGTGCCCGAGAATGAGATACGGTTCTTCCACGCCGGCGATCGCTTCGCCGTCCGTTTCTGGGCCGACCCGGATCTTGTGCAAACCGGCGTCGCGCGCGAAATCGCCGGCAGCGCGGACGCAACCTCGCGCACCTTCGCCATTCGCGTAAGCCTGCCCGACGACCCGAAGATCCGTCTGGGCGAAACCGCCACCGTGGTCGCCGACATACCCGTGCAGGCGGCCGGGGTCGAGGCGCCGTTGTCAGCAATGACGGAGCGCGACGGGCGCCCCAATCTCTGGATCGTTGACCCCAAGACCAAAACGGTTGCGCCGCGCGAAGTGGTGACCGTTGGTTTCGCGGGCGCGGGCGTTCGGATCGTCAAAGGCCTCGAGCCGGGCGAACTCGTCGTGACCGCGGGCGCTCAGTTCATGACGCCGGGCAAGAGCGTGCTGCTCGCGCCCTCGGATGTCGCCGCAGCCCCCCACGCCGCGACGCTGGCCGAGCGCTGAGCGTCTCCTTCCGAATCCTGGCTCGAGCGATCCGATGACGGGCGACACGCAGAGCGACAGCGGTTTCAACCTCTCGCGGTGGGCGATCTTAAACCCCAGCGTCACCCGTTTTCTCATGGCGATCATCGTCATCGCGGGCGTGTTCGGCCTCGTGAAAATCGGACAGAAAGAAGACCCTGATTTCACCTTCCGCGTCATGATCGTGCAGGCGATTTGGCCTGGCGCCTCGCTCGAGGACATGCAGGATCAGGTCGTCAACAAGATCGAGCGCAAGCTGCAGGAGACGCCGCATCTCGACTACGTGAAATCCTTCACGCGAGCGGGCAGCGCCGTCATCACGGTTTCCATCAAAGGCGACACCAACGCCAGCGAAGTCGCGGATGCTTTCTATCAGGTGCGCAAGAAGACGGGCGACATCGCCAACGAACTGCCCGCCGGCCTGCTCGGCCCCTATTTCAACGACGAGTTCGGCGACACCTTCGTCACCCTGCACGCGATCTATGGCGACGGTTATTCATTCCCCGAGTTGAAGACATTCGCCAAGGCCGCGCGCGACCAGTTGCTGCGCGTCCACGGCGTCGAGAAAGTCTCGATCCTGGGCGATCAGGACCAGAAGATTCACATCGACGTCTCCTCGAAGGCGCTCGCCGAACATGGGTTGTCCGCGCTCGACATTCAGCAGGCGATCAACGGCCAGAACAACGTCGATTCCGCCGGCAACGTGGAAACCGCGACCCGATCGGTCCGCGTGTCGGTCGACGGCGATCTACGCTTGGCCGCCGATGTGGCCAACCTTCAGATCAAGACAGGCAAGGACGTGATCCGTCTGGGCGATATCGCCACAGTGACCGACGGTCTGGAAGATCCATTCACCCGCAAATACCGATTCAACGGCAAGGATTGCGTCGAGATCGGCGTCGTCATGGCCAAGGGCTTCAACGTTCGCACCGTAGGCGCCGAGATCGAGAAAACGTTGGCGACGTTCCAGGCCTCGCTCCCGGTCGGCGCTCAGATCGGCCAGATCTCCGATCAACCAACCGTTGTCAAGGACGCGATCAGCGAGTTCAGCGAAGCACTGTTGGAGGCGCTCGGCATCGTGCTCGCGGTTTCGTTCCTGTCGATCGGCTGGCGCGCCGGTCTGGTGGTCGCGATCACCATCCCGCTGGTTCTGGCCGCGACCATCGCCATACTCTACGAAATCGGCATCGACTTGCAGCGCATTTCGCTGGGCGCGCTGATCATCGCGCTCGGCCTGCTGGTTGACGATGCGATGATCGCGGTGGAGATGATGGAGCGCAAACTCGAGGAGGGCTTCGGGCGCCTCGCCGCTGCGAGCTTCGCCTATCGCTCGACCGCCTTTCCCATGCTGACAGGCACGCTGATCACCACCGCGGGATTCATCCCGGTTGGTTTCGCCGCCTCGACGGCAGGCGAATATGTGCGCACGTTGTTCTATGTCGTTGGCATTTCGCTGATTGTCTCCTGGTTCGCCGCGGTCTACTTTACGCCGTGGCTTGGATATCATCTGTTGCGCGAGCGAAAGGCCGCTTCCGGCCATCACCCCGACGCTTTCCAGACTCCGTTCTATCGCGCCTTGCGCGCGACGGTCGCTTGGTGCGTCAACCATCGCGTGACGGTGCTGGCCTTAACGATGCTGGCCTTCGCCGCGTCGATCGCGGCATTCGGCGCGATCCCGAAGAACTTCTTTCCGCAATCCTCCAGGCCCGAGATCCTGGTTGACCTCTGGTTGCCCGAGGGCGCTAGCACGGCGGAGGCCGATGCGCAGGCGAAGGCGTTCGAGGCCAGAATGCTGGGCGACCCTGACCAACGCCTGATCGCGACCTATGTCGGCGAGGGCGCGCCGCGCTTCGTGCTCACGCTCGATCAGCAGTTGCGCAATCCAAACTTCGCCCAACTGCTGGTGATGGCCCGCGACGTCCCCTCGCGTGAGCGGTTAATCCTGAAGATGCGCGGCATTCTCTCTCAGAGTCCGTTTTGAAATTCACGGATGCGCGTTTCTGCGTAAGAGAACCCCGCCCATAGCGACGAAAATCATGGCGCAAGAAACATCGATGCGCTTTTC
>JAYTRP010000368.1:0-4692 GCA_043746145.1 Hyphomicrobiales bacterium
GTCCAGCATCGCGGCGGGCCGCCCGGCTTCCTCAAATTGGTTGACGAGAAAACATTAGGCTTTGCCGACTTCAGGGGCAACCGTCAGTATATCAGTCTCGGCAACGTGGCCGCAGACAATCGCGCGTCTCTGTTCCTCATGGATTACGCCCGACGGACGCGTCTGAAGATATTCGCCCGCGTCGAAATCAAAGATCTGACGACCGACCCCGAACTAGCGAAAAAGCTCATCGTCCCCGGCTACAAGGCCAAGGTCGAACGAGCCATTCTTTTCCATCTGGAGGCGTTCGACTGGAACTGTCTGCAGCACATTACACCCCGCTTCACCGAAGACGAGATTTCCCAGGCGGTCGCTCCCCTGCGCGCGCGTCTGACGGAGCTTGAGGCCGTGAACGAGGCGCTTCGGACAAAACTCGCAGCACTGGAAGAGGGTCATCAAAGCGCAACGCCAAACCCTGCCGCCTTTCATCAAGGCTGAGAACGCGGCTAGTCAAACTCGCGACGATTTAGAAGTCAACGCTCAATGCATGAAGGCTGCCTTCGTGCCGAATCCCCCTAAAGAAGAAAATCGACCGCTTGTCTTGTGAGTTATTTGGAGGCGCTAACACTTTATCGAAGGCGCCGTTTCAGTCGTCTGCTGGCCGCGCCTGAACCATAAAGCCGTCGAAAAACGCCGCGATCTCCAGATGTGCATCCATCGGCAGCACGTGCGCGACATACTGGTCCGGCCGCACGACAACCAAGCACCCGCTGTTCCGATCAATGCCTCTCATGTCGAACACATCCCGCCCGCTCTTCAACTCCGGACTGAACATCTTCTCGTAATCACGTAACCCGAACCGCCCCTTCGCGGGCGCCAGCAACGCCGGCATCGCTTCGATGGCAAGCGCACGATGGCCCTGCTGAAACACGGCGCGGACGTCGATCACGGAATCGATGTCCGCTCCCCGCGGCGTGTACCTCACGACAGGCGATTGCGGCGAGCCGGCGAGGAACTCGCATAGTGCATGTATGCGGGAGGACGACGCGGTGGGCTCCTCTGCCGATGCGAAGGCGAACAACCGCCAGCGGCCGTCGGCCTTGATTGTGTGACCTAGATGCGTAGGCTTGGCGTCGGCGAGGCGGATCACGGGGGCGGAGTGGAAGCGCGCGCCAATCACGAGGCCTTTGGCGAGATGCTGGTAGGTCGGCTCGCCGGAGATGATCGAGGGTTGATAATGCGTCGCCGTGCCCGCCGTGAAGCGCCCCGCCATGACGAAATGTTGCTGAAACTCGGCGGGGTCGATGCCTGCGCTTTCGGGATTGGCGGGGTCCTTCAGCGGGGCGCTGAACATTTTCGCGAACTTGCGATCGAAGTCGATCAACTCCTTGGCGATGGTCTGCCGCTCGTTGGAATAGGTGTGCAGCAACTTCGGCGAGCTTCGCCCGCGCAGGACGGACGCCAGCTTCCAACCAAGATTGAAGCCGTCCTGCATCGACACGTTCATGCCCTGCCCTGCCTTGGGGCTATGCGTATGGCAGGCGTCGCCGGCGATGAACACGCAAGGGGCGCAGCCTTGCGCGTCGGGCGCATCGTCGAACTTGTCGCAAAGCCGCTGGCCGATCTCGTAGACCGACCACCACGCGATCTCCTTCACGTCGAGCGTGTAGGGGTGGAATATCCGCCGCGCCGCAGCAACGAGATCGTCGCTCGTGAGGTTTCGGCTCGAAATGCGTTCGTTCTGGTTGAGCTTGTCGAGTTCGATATAGAGGCGAACGAGATAGCCGCCCTCTCGCGGAATGATCATCGCGCTGCCGTCGCGCGCTGATTGTATCGCCGACTTCATGCGGATGTCGGGAAAGTCGGTGATCGCCAGCACATCCATCACGCCCCAGGCCTGATTGGCGGAATCGCCGCTGAGCGCTCGCCCGAGCGACTTACGAACCTCGCTTCTGGCGCCGTCGCAACCGACCACGAAACGCGCTCTCACCGTTTCCAACCGGCCCTCATGCGCGGCGTCGAGCCGTTCGAGCCTTACCGTCACCGGGTTAGGGGAGGCGGGGTCGATCGTGAGGTCCAGAAACCGGCGCGAATAGTCCGGCTCCAACCGAGTTGGGGAATTGCGCATCACATCGAGATAGAAGTCATGCACCCTCGCCTGGTTGAGGATCACATGCGGGAATTCAGACAAACCGTCCTCGGTGTCGTCGATCCTGCCGCCGCGCATAATATTGGCTCGGTTGGTCTCGTCGGGCCTCCAGAACGAGGTTTCGTTGACCCAATACGCCTCTTTCAGCACGCGCTCGGCAAAGCCGAACGCCTCGAACATCTCCATCGTGCGGCAGGCGATTCCGTCGGCCTGGCCAAGCCGCAACGGCCCATACTTCTGCTCGACGATGCGGGTCTTGATGTCGGGAAAGGCGCTCAGTTGCGCCGCCAGCGTGAGCCCTGCCGGCCCGCAGCCGACAATCAGCACGTCGACCTCGTCGGGCAGGGCGTCGAAGCGCATCTGCTCGAGCGGCTCGGCGATTTCGGGGTCGCCGGGTTTAAATCCGTTGAGGTGGAATTGCATGGTTTCTCGTGGCTACCGCGCGGGCTTTCGTCAGAACGACTGCTTGGGCCCGACGGGAACCACCCCAGTCGGGTTGATGAACTTCAGGCTCTGGTAATAGTGCCGCTTGATGTGTCCCATCTCGACGGTGTCGGCGACGCCGGGCCAGCGATACAGGTCGATCAGATAATTCTGCAGATGCGGGTGATCGGCGATGCGGCGCAGGTTGCATTTGAACAGACCGACATAGACGGCGTCGAACCGAACCAGCGTCACGAACAGGCGCCAGTCCGCCTCGGTGGGAGCGTCGCCAACGAGAAAGCGCCGCGTCGCAAGCCGCGCCTCGAGCATTTCGAGCGTGTCGAACAGCAGCCCGGCGGCTTCCTCGTAAGCCGCCTGGCTCCCTGCAAAACCGCAGCGGTAGACGCCGTTGTTGACGGTCGCATAAATGCGGGCGTTGAGCTCGTCGATCTCGTGATGCAGCGGGGCGGGGTAATAGTCGCCGGGCACCGCGCCGAGCGCGTCGAAAGCGCTGTTGAACATGCGGATGATGTCCGACGATTCATTGTTGACGATCGTGTGCGTCGCCTTGTCCCACAACACGGGCACCGTGACGCGACCGGTGTAGTCGCGCTTGGCCGCGAGATAGACGTCACGCAGGAATATGGTTCCAAGCACGGAATCGTCAATCACGCCCGGACCCGGCTGAAAGGTCCAGCCGTCGTCGCCCATAAACCAATGCACGACCGAAAGGCTGATCATGCTTTCCAGGCCCTTGAGCTTGCGGAGGATCAGCGTGCGGTGAGCCCAAGGGCAGGCAAGCGCGACATAGAGGTGGTAGCGTCCAGGCGCAGCCGCGAATCCGCCGGCGCCTGTTGGCCCTGGCGCGCCGTCTGGCGTGATCCAGTTGCGGAAGGAACTTTCCGGGCGAAGGAAATGGCCGTCCTTGGCGGGCAGCGCGGTCGCTTTGGCGTTCCACTCGCCGTCGATCAGAATTCCCATCACATCACTCCGAATTGCGCTCGTGCAGAGCGTGAGACGTTGAATTGGGTTTTCGAACTTCGCTTCCGCTCTGTCATTTCACTAGCATGGAATTTCCCATGCCGGCGCCGGGCGCCGCCTTCTCTAAACGGCGCCCAAGTTGCGGCGAATACGTTCAATAATGCAGCCCATCTGTGGCGCCGTGGTCACAATTTTAACCGATTCGGCCGAACCTCGCGAAGTTCATCGCGTTCGCGATTGCAACCGCCGCGGGTTTGCCCGAAGCTTTGCTGGGTTTCGGACGGGCCCCTAAACGGGCCAGTCGGCAAGCGAATGGGCGATTCGAACAGGGAAATCGGGGTAAACAGATGCGCTTCACGTCGTTCTTGCGAGCGGGCCTGATCGCCGCCGCGCTTATCGGGGGAGCCCCCGCGTTCGCCTATGTGGCGTCCACCGCCGACGGAACCGGCCAGGATCGACCGCTCGCCTCTCCCGTTCCGCGCGAGACGGTCAACTACGACGGCGCCTACCCGCCCGGCTCGATCATTGTAAACACTGGGGAACGCAGGCTTTATTTCGTGCTTCCCAATCATCAGGCGCTTCGCTACGGCGTCGGCGTCGGCCGCCCCGGATTCACCTGGGCCGGCGTCACGCGGATCGGCAATAAGCGCGAGTGGCCGGAATGGACGCCCCCCTCCGAGATGCTCAAGCGCCGGCCCGATCTTCCGCGCCACATGAAGGGCGGAATCGATAACCCGCTTGGCGCCCGCGCGATGTATCTCGGCGGCACGCTCTATCGTATCCACGGCTCGAACGAGGCCGATACGATCGGCCAGGCGGTCTCGTCAGGGTGCATACGCATGACCAACGACGACGTGACCGACCTCTACAACCGCGCCAAAATCGGCGCGACAGTGGTGGTCGAACGTTAAACATCTGGTAAGACAAGCAAATGTCTGGGCGCGCTGGCAACGCGACCGCGCCCTTGTCGCCTCGGTGAGGGGGCGATGAAGGCGCGCAGAGCCTTTCCTTTTATCCCTACGGCGCTTATCTATCTTTAATGTCCATCGAGGCGCCTGCACCCGCTCCGCTGATTGACCCGTTTGGCCGGGCGATTACCTATGTGCGCGTCTCGGTGACGGACCGATGCGATTTGCGTTGCGTTTACTGCATGTCCGAGG
>JAYTRP010000369.1:0-4692 GCA_043746145.1 Hyphomicrobiales bacterium
GCCGAAGGCAAGTTCCACGAGACCTCCTCGTTTAACGTTGCCAGCGAGTTGAAAGGGCTGCGACCCTCGCGAACGCCCGACGCCGTATTTGGCGTAGGCTTCCCCTCCTTGCTCAACGATCCAAGGCGTTGAGGCAAAACTGAGAACGTTATTGATTACGGTCGGTTTGCCAAACAGGCCTTTGATCGCCGGGAGCGGAGGTTTTGGCCGAACCTGCCCCCGTTTTCCTTCCAGGCTCTCGAGCAAAGAGGTCTCTTCCCCGCAGATATAGGCGCCCGCTCCAAGCCGAGCCTCCATGTCGAATGCTCGCCCCGAGCCCAACACATTGGTTCCCAACAGTCCCGCCCTTCGAGCTGCCTTGATCGAAGCGCTGAATGTAACAAAGGCCTGCGGATATTCCGAACGGATGTAGACATACCCATAGGTCGCGCCGACCGTGAGCCCCGCGATGGCCATTCCTTCGATGAGCAGGAACGGATCACCCTCCATCAGCATGCGGTCTGCGAAGGTCCCGCTGTCCCCCTCGTCAGCGTTGCAGACGATGTATTTTTGATCCGATTCGATTGCTGCGACAGTATTCCACTTGATTCCTGTAGGAAATCCGGCGCCGCCGCGTCCGCGTAGGCCCGAGGCGATAATCTCGGCCAGTGTGGATTTCGGGCCGAGGGAGATTGCCTGTCGCAACCCATTAAGGCCGCCGTGACGCTGATAATCCTCAATCGACAAGGGATCGGTGACGCCGCAACGCGCGAAGATCAACCGTTGCTGCTCGCAAAGAAAAGGTATCTTTTCCACTACGCCAACGTACTTGGGATGTAGATAATCGCCGGCCAAAATTCCTGAGAAGACAGCCTCAGCGTCTTCCGCCGTTAACGGTCCAAAGCCGATCCGTCCCGCCGCGGTTTCCACCTCGACCAGCGGTTCTAGCCAGTAAAGGCCGCGCGACCCCGTCCTTACGATTTGCAGACTGGCTCCCACACGCTCGGCATGGTTCGCCAAAGCGACGGCGACCTCGTCGGCGCCGAGCGCAACCGCAGTCGAGTCTTGCGACACGAAGAGCCGCAGAGTCACTTTGTTTGTTTCCGTAAGCCTGAGATGATCTTATCGAGCTTTTGAGTATCTAACCTCGCTACAGGCTTTCCGTCGACCAGAGCGGCTGGCGACGCTGCGCAGTGGCCCAAACAATAGACGGTTTCAACAGCAATGTGGTCGTCACCCTCTATGTCGACCTGCAACCCATGCTGCAGGGAAAGGTGGGCGACGAGAGCTTCGCATCCTGCAGCTTGGCATGATTCAGCGCGGCAGAGTTTTAAGAGCGCTCCCCGAACAGGCCGATCTCGGAAGTCGTGATAGAAACTTACAACACCTAATGTTTCAGCTTTGCTGACATTCAGGCCTTCGGCGACTAGGGAGACCGCTTCCGCGTCAATATATCCGTAACGATACTGAAGTTCGTGGAGAATGGGGAGCATTGCCCCTTTTTCACTGCAGCGGTCTTCGATGAGACGGCGAGCCTCTGTCGGATCCCAGGCCGTCGTCGACACCGCCAAAACAAATCCTCCCCTTATCGAAAATTTACGCGAGTTCTGAAAAGCGTACTCGATAGCTAAGGGCGATCAAATTGATCTTATTCACTGAATGATAGGCTCATTCTATCGATCATGATTATTTCGGACCGGCGGTATGATCCGCCCGGCGATATCGTCCGGAAATGGCAGTGCGAGAAGGTTCCGCGCCAGAGGCGATGGGGGATCGCGATCGGCCATGATGAGTCCAATGGCGCGTCGCGCGGTCGGATCGAAAAGTTCGAGGGCTTGCGTTCCTCTGGGAAGGCCGAAGAACTGTAGCAATTGCCGCGGAACGATCGACGACCAACGCCCCGATGCTGCATGAGTGACGAGATTGAAAATCGAATTCGTTTCCACTGCGGGGCGCGGCGTCATTCCGACCGAACGAAACACGCCATCGATGATCCTGCGATTTTGCATATCGGGCGTTAGCAGACAGAGCGGCGCCTCTGCTGCCTGCCGCCAGGAAATGGCGGGTAACTCGGCGTAAGGGCCGGACTCCGGCGTTAAAAAGACATACTCCTCCGTGTATATGGGTT
The DNA here is from genome assembly GCA_043746145.1 of Hyphomicrobiales bacterium. Classification (GTDB taxonomy): domain Bacteria; phylum Pseudomonadota; class Alphaproteobacteria; order Rhizobiales; family Beijerinckiaceae; genus Roseiarcus. The sequence continues at coordinate 2,108 of JAYTRP010000369.1, forward strand.
TCACGCGAACCCGTTCGAGCGGCTCGTTGTCGAGATAGGTGATCCCTGCGTCGAGTTCGAATTCATCGACGCCACGTTGAATTTCGTGGGAAGTTTTTGACAGAATCGTGACTGTCACATTCGGAAACTGCGCATAAAAAGGCGCTGTCAAATGCGAGACGACCGGCAACGCCGTGGGTATTACGCCAAGTCGGAGCTTTCCTGTTAGGCCTTCGTCGAGTTCATTAACCCGTCGCCGCAAATCCTGAGCGTCGGAAAGGATGCGTTGCGCATGTTCCAAAGCGAGCTTGCCTTGGGGCGTCAAGCCTATGTAACGGTGCCCACGCTCAATGATTGGCGCGCCAAGATCACTCTCAAGTTGCCGTATCGCCGCCGACAACGTAGGCTGAGTAACGTGACATGCTTCTGCTGCGCGACCAAAATGCTGCTCGCGAGCGAGCGCGATCAAATATTCAAGTTGACGCAGAACCATAGGAATGAATTACCCGCGTCTCAATCGCGTCCCCTTACCGCCGGGATTTTCGGCGAGTGTCACGCAACCGATTTCATACAATGAGTGGGAAAGGTTTGACGAGTTGAAGCCTATCATACCAGGCTCGCGGCAAGGTGGGCTAATTTCTTTCCGCGTAGGTGTAATTATCGCAGGCCTGCTGTTGCTGCTAGCGGTTGGCTTGGGTGTGTTTTTGACTCCTTCGGCGACAGGCGGCGTCCTGATTGGGGGACCTTTCTCTCTGCAGAGCGCAGACGGTAAGACCGTCACCAGTGCCGATATGGCAGGGCGCCCGTTTTTGGTCTACTTCGGCTATACCCACTGCCCCGATGTTTGCCCGACGACGCTCGCCCAACTGTCCGACGTTTTGAGGCTGCTTCCCGACAAGCCCATCCGAGTGCTGTTCGTAACAGTCGATCCCGAACGCGACACGCCGAAGATCATGGCGGACTACGTGAGCAGCTTTGATCCTCGAGTCATCGGCCTTTCCGGGTCGCCGGAAGCGGTGGCGGAAATGGAGAAAGGCTATCGCGTTTACGCTCGTAAAGCTCCCGGCAAGGGTAGTGATTACGCGATGGACCATTCGTCGATCGTGTATCTCATGGAAGCTGACGGCAAGTTCGTCGAAGCTTTTAATTTAGACCGCGCACCACAAGAGTCGGCAAATGAACTGTCGTCCTACTTGTGAGGCAGTTCTTACGAAGGAGAAAAAAATGTCAGAGCACAAGATATTAAGCGATAAAGAAATCGAGGCTTCTCTGGCTAAATTAGAAGGGTGGACGAAGAAGGGAGCCAATATCGAGGCGGAGTTTAAGTTTCAGACCTTCCGAGACGCTATTGCTTACATTGTTCAAATTGGCATCGAAGCTGAAGTGATGAATCATCATCCGGAATTTTATAATTCTTACAATGTAATAAAATTTTCGTTTTGCACTCACGATGTTGGCAATAAAATTACTGATACGGATATTAAACTTGCGCAACAGCTCAGCGCCGCCGCTGCTAGATTTATCAGTATGAAATAGGAATTTAGCTCGATCGCTACTCGGGTCTAAGCCTTTTGGAGCGGGCGAAGGGGTTCGAACCCTCGACCCCGACCTTGGCAAGGTCGTGATCTACCACTGAGCTACACCCGCATCCGTGCCAGTAACCACTGACGATGGGGCTTATGACGCAACCGAAGCCGGAATGCAACACCCTGTTCGACCAGCGTACGGGCTAGAGTCTTCATTGGCGTCCTTGTTCGCGGACGCTAAGATCGGATCTGCTGCGGAGCTTCAGCACATGGTCATCTTGCGAGCTTGTAACCCATGAATGAGACCGTTGATCCCAGTTCCGTACGCGAGGCGCGGAAGGCTGACCCGCCGCCGGTCATCGTCCCAGTAACGTCGCCGGTCAGGCGGCGGCGACCTGTGTTGAAATTCATTGCTGTTCTCGTACTCGCGGTTGGCACTGTCCTCCTTTGGCAGCGGTATGAAAATATTGCGCCGGGTACGGTTGAAGCACAGCAGTCAGGCGCGCCCGCGAGCAATGGCCCCCCGCCGCAAACAATTCGCGCGGCGGAGGCCGCAAAAGGCGATATGCCGATAACAATCGACGCGCTCGGCGCCGTTACGCCTCTGGCGACCGTCACGGTCAAGACCCAGATCTCTGGCAAGCTTATGGAGGTCGGATTTACCGAAGGCCAGCACGTCAAAAGAGGCAACTTTTTAGCGCAGGTCGACCCGCGCCCCTTCGAGGCCACGCTCGCGCAAGCCCAGGGGCAACTTGCCAAGGATACATCGCTTTGGCAGCAGGCTCAGGCTGACCTGGCGCGCTACGTCACGCTGAACAGACAGGATTCGATCGCACACCAGCAGGTTGACGACCAAACTTTTCTCGTCGCCCAAGACAAAGCGGCGATGGCGAGCGATCAAGCACAGATTGATGCCGCCAAGCTTAATATAGGGTATGCCCACATTGTCGCGCCGATCGAGGGTCGCGTCGGCCTGAGGCTGATTGACGCGGGCAATTATGTGCAGCCGACAGATGCAAGCGGCTTGGTCGTGATAACTCAGCTCGATCCCATCAGCGTTGTATTTTCCACCCCTGAAGA
>JAYTRP010000370.1:0-4687 GCA_043746145.1 Hyphomicrobiales bacterium
CGCTGCTGGCGCCGGTGATGACGACGACCTTGTCCTTGATGCCTTCAGTCACAGCTTTTGTCCTTGTGGGAATGATCGAGGGCGCCTCACGTCATGCGAGGCTCGCCACATCGATTCCTTAACGCGCTCAGCGACCCGCCAGTTTCATGAGGCTTTCAGGGTATCGCGCTCCCTGCACCTTTGTATCAAACGCCGCCGTCTCGATTTCGCTGAGGTCGGCTGCGGTCAGCACGACCGAGACCGCTCCGAGGTTCTCCTCCAAACGCTCAAGCTTGCGGGTGCCCGGGATCGGAACGATCCACGGCTTTTGCGCCAGCAGCCAGGCGAGCGCTATCTGCGCCGGCGTCGCTCCCTTGCGAGCGGCGATTCCATGGAGAAGGTCGACCAGTGCGAGGTTAGCCTTAAGCGCTTCCGCCTCGAACCTCGGAATCTTTCCACGCAGGTCCGAACTGTCGTAGGTCGTCGTCGCATCGATTTTGCCGGTCAGGAAGCCTCTTCCCAGCGGGCTGAAAGGAACCAGTCCGATGCCGAGTTCTTCAAGCGTGGGCAGAATGTCCGCTTCGATCTCCCGGGTCCACAGCGAATATTCGCTTTGCAGAGCCGTGACAGGCAGCACGGCATGGGCACGGCGGATCGAGGCTGAACCCGCTTCCGACATGCCGAAGTATCGAGCCTTGCCTTGCTGGATCAAGTCCTTGACGACGCCCGCTACGTCCTCCATCGGCACTTCAGGGTCGACCCGATGTTGGTAAAGCAGGTCAATGTGATCGGTCTTGAGCCGCTTCAGCATACCCTCAACCGCCAGCTTAATGTGGTCGGGACGGCTGTTCAGCCCGCCCCTGTGTTTGCCGGTCTGCAGATCGACATCCCATCCGAATTTGGTGGCGATCACCACCTTATCGCGGACCGGAGCGAGCGCTTCGCCGACAATCTCCTCATTTTGGAACGGGCCGTAGACCTCAGCCGTGTCAAAGAGGGTGACACCACGATCGACCGCTGCCCGGATCAGTGAAATCAATTCTGCCCTATCTGTGAGAGGGCCGTAGCCCATGCAGCCAAGGCCTAGAGCCGAGACTTCGAGGTTGCTATTTCCAAGCTTGCGCGTCTTCATTGTTGTTCTCCGTATCAAGCAGATAGTTTGGCGCGATCCGCGCCATATTGCTCATCGGTGACGTGCTCCAACCAGTCTACGGCCTTGCCGTCCTGGGCCTCCTGAATGGCGAAATGGTTCATCGCGGTGGCCGGCGAAGCGCCATGCCAGTGCTTTTCGCCGGGAGCGAACCAGACGACGTCGCCGGGCCGGATCTCCTCGATCGGGCCGCCTTCCCGCTGGACTCGCCCAAACCCTGAAATGACAATCAGCGTCTGACCGAGCGGGTGCGTGTGCCAAGCCGTGCGGGCGCCCGGTTCGAAGGTGACGCTGGCGCCAGCGACACGAGCGGGCGCCGGCGCACTGAACAGAGGGTCGATGCGCACCGTCCCCGTGAACCACGCGGCTGGACCCTTGCCCGAGGCGGTAGAGCCGCTTCGCTTGATATCCATGGTCAAACTCCCTCACGGCCAAAGCCCGTTGCGAGGTCGTAGTCTTAACCGACGAGCATTGGCGCGATAAGCCGCTATATTGAGATAGCGATGATATCGAGGGTTCATTAATGCGGCGCGAAGAATTGGGTGACCTTACGGCTTTTCTGACCATTGCGGAGGAGCGGAGTTTTACACGGGCGGCGGCAAGGTTGGGCACATCGCAGTCGGCGCTGAGTTACACCTTGCGCCGGTTGGAGACGCGGTTGGGCGTGCGCCTGCTAACGCGCACGACCCGCAGCGTTGCCGCGACAGAGGCGGGAGAGCGTCTGCTCGGCGTGCTCTCGCCAGCGATCGACTCGATCGAAACAGTGCTGGCGGCGCTAAACGATTTCCGCGAGACGCCGGCCGGCAGCTTTCGGATCACTGCAGACCAGTATGCGATCGACACGATTCTCTGGCCGATCTTATCGAAGCTGCTCAGGCGCTACCCCGACATCAAAGTCGAACTGATTGCCGACTCGGCGCTGACCGATATCGTAGCGGAGCGATATGACGCGGGCGTGCGCCTTGGCGAGCAAGTCGAGAAAGACATGATTGCCGTCCGCATCGGCCCCGAAGCCCGCATGATTGTAGTTGCGGCTCCCTCTTGCTTCGAGAACCGCGCAAAACCCTTAACGCCGAGAGATTTAACGCATCATCCCTGCATCAATCTGCGTCTGGCAAGCTACGGCGGCTTTTATGCTTGGGAGTTCGAGAAACACGGCGACCCGATCAAGGTTCGGGTCGAGGGACAACTCGCCTTCAACGTCGTGGGCCACATGCTCACAGCGGCGCTAGAGGGTTACGGCTTGGCTTACTTACCAGAGGACGTGTGCAAACCCGCAATGGCGGAGAGACGCCTCGTTCAGGTGCTGGAGGACTGGTGCCCGCTTTTCCCTGGCTATCATCTTTATTACCCGAGCCGTCGCCAGCCCACGCCAGCCTTTTCGGTGATTCTGGATGAGCTGCGTTATCGAGCTTAAGCGACGAAACCGCCTCACTGACCAAGCGCGCTAAAGCCCGCCTCTATCAGCTTGCGCCCTTCGCTTGCCCGTTCGGCTTCCGAGCGTGTCCCGTTCAGGACCAGGATCAACCTGTGCCCGTTCTGGACCGCGGCGCCGACCAAGCCGAATCCGCTGCTGGCGAGATGCCCCGTCTTCATGCCATCAGCCCCGATGCCCATGCCGAGCAGCGGGTTTCGATTATGCTGCTTGATGTTGTTCCAGGTGAACTCGGCCTCGCTGAAAAATCGGTAGAATTGCGGATAGGTTCGGATCACGTGCGAGGCGAGGCGCACCATGTCGCGCGGCGTCACCCTCTGCCCGCTACTCCCGTCGCCCCAAGCGTTGGTGAAGTGCGAGTGGGACATGCCCAGTTCGCGGGCGCGCGTGTTCATGCGGGCCGCGAACGCCGCTTCCGACCCCGCCACGCCTTCCGCCAATGCAATTGCGGCGTCATTACCCGAGGTAATTAGAAGGCCCCGTAGCAAATCCTCAACGGTGATCTCGCTATTGGCTTGCGCGAACATGCTGGAGCCACCTGACTCCGCGTCGCCCTCCTTCGCGGCCCTCGCCGATATCGGCATTTTGCTCTGCAGCGACAGCCGGCCTTCGGCGATCTCGCGAAACACAATTTCAGCGGTCAGAATTTTCGTGGTTGACGCAGGCGACATCGAGGCATCCGCCTTCTTGGCGAACAAGACCGCGCCGGTATTGTAGTCGACCAGGAGCGCGTAGGGAGCCTTAGTCTGGATCGCCGCCGCCCGTCCAGCCGACGTTCCGGCAAACGCTAGCAACAAAGATAGTGCGAGAATGCGACAACTCACGCGACACCTCGAACAGCTGTGATGGGACACTGAGAAGTCCTATCCGACGATGTCGATATCTGGTCAAGCGATGATGCCGCAATTCGTTTAATGTTCAAGGCGAGGGGGCGGCTTCCATCGCAGGCATGTTTGAACAAGGCGCTCCGATCCCAACTCAGTATTCGGACACGGCTAAAACTCTTAACCGCGCCCGATTGCCTTGACCTCAGCTAAGCGACGTCGAACCGATCCGCATTCATCACCTTGTTCCAGGCGGCGACGAAGTCCTGCACGAACTTCGGCTCGGAATCGGCGCAGCCATAGACTTCCGCAATGGCGCGCAACTGCGAGTTCGAACCAAAAATGAGATCGATGCGCGTGCCGATCCACTTGAGTTCGCCGGTCGCACGGTCGCGCCCCTCGAATGCGTCGTCGGATTTCGATACCGCCTTCCAAGTCGTCTTCATGTCGAGCAAGCTGACGAAATAATCGTTAGTCAGCATACCCGGCCGCTTCGTGAAGACGCCATGCTGCGACTGTTCGAAGTTGGCGTTCAGCGCGCGCATGCCGCCGACCAGCACCGTCATTTCCGGAGCCGTCAACGTCATCAATTGCGCCCGGTCGACCAGCAACTCCTCGGCCGAGACGGAATATTCCGCCTTGAGGTAGTTGCGGAAGCCGTCTGCGTAAGGTTCGAGCGCCTTGAACGACGCCACGTCGGTCTGTTCCTGCGACGCGTCGGTCCGGCCAGGCGTAAAGGGGACCGAAACGTCGTGTCCGCCATTCTTCGCCGCCTGCTCCACGGCCGCGGCGCCGCCAAGAACGATAAGGTCGGCGAGCGAGATCCGCTTGCCGCTGGACTGCGCCGAGTTGAACGCTTTCTGGATTCCCTCAAGGGTTTCCAGCACGGTTGCCAACTTAGCCGGCTCGTTGACGTCCCAATCCTTCTGCGGCGCGAGGCGGATGCGCGCCCCGTTGGCGCCGCCACGCTTGTCGGAACCACGGAAAGTCGACGCCGACGCCCAAGCAGTCGAAATCAACTGAGGGACGGTGAGGCCCGAGGCGAGGATTTTCTGCTTGAGAGCGCTAATGTCGTTAGCGTCAATCAAGGCATGATCGACATCGGGTACGGCGTCCTGCCACAGCAGATGCTCGGCCGGAACTTCCGGGCCAAGGTAGCGCACACGGGGGCCCATGTCGCGGTGCGTTAGCTTGAACCAGGCCCTAGCGAACGCATCAGCCAACTGATCCGGATTCTCGTGGAAACGCTTCGAGATCTCCGCATAGATCGGGTCGACTTTCAGGGCGATATCCGACGTT
>JAYTRP010000371.1:0-14005 GCA_043746145.1 Hyphomicrobiales bacterium
TTCGTCAATCTGCCGTTCGGCATTCTCACCGTGCTCGGTCTCTCGACGTTCATGCGTGAGACGCCGGTGCGCAAGGACGTGCCGTTCTCCTGGTTCGGCTTTCTCACGCTCTCGCTTGGCATTGGCTCGCTGCAGATGATGCTCGACCGTGGGCAGGAGCAGAGCTGGTTTGAATCCAACGAAATCATCATCGAGGCGATACTCTCGGTTGTTGGCTTCTATTTCTTCCTCTCGGATGCGCTGACCTCGCCGCGCCCGTTCGTGCCGATCCGCATCTTCCGCGACTTGAATTTCTCCATCGCGGTGATATTCATGTTTCTGATCGGCATCATCCTGCTCGCGACGATGGCGCTGGTCACGCCCTACATTCAGAATCTAATGGGTTACCCCGTGCTCGCCAGCGGCTACCTCCTTGGCACGCGCGGCATCGGCACGTTCTTCGCGATGATGGTGGTCGGTCGTGTGCTGGGCAAAATCGACGCCCGCGCGCTGGTCTTCCTAGGCCTCGTGCTCGCGACCGGCTCGCTCTGGGTGATGGTTGGATGGTCGCCGGACACATCGGCACGGTCGATCGCCATCGACAGCATCGTGCAAGGCGTGGGCCTCGGGTTGGTGTTCGTGCCGCTGAACACGGTCGCGTTCGCGACCCTGCCCGGCGACCTGCGCACCGACGGCGCGGCACTCTGGACGCTGATCCGCAACCTCGGCTCGTCGGTCGGCATCTCGCTGATAATCGCCAATCTCACCAGCAGCATGACGACTTATCACGCTCATCTCGCCGAGTTCATCAACCCGTTCAACGATGCGATGCGAATGCCCGATGTGGCGGGCAAGATGTCGATAATTGGAAACGGGCTCGGCGCATTTGAGGGCATGATCACTCAACAGGCAGCGGTGATGGCCTATTCCCACTCGTTCCTGATCATGACCTTCGTCTCGCTCAGCGCCTTCCCTCTGCTCGCGCTGATCCGTTCGGCAAAATCAGCTACCGCGGCGGCTGCGGCGCGAGGCGCCAAGGACGAGGAAATGCACGCGGCGGTGATGGACTGACGCGATCGGCCGGGCGGGTGTGAACTAAGCCCGCGCGGCTAAAAACGCCCGCATATGGAAGTTCGCCTGCTCGCGTGTGTGCGCATGATTGCGCCCAACCGGACAAGCGCGGCGTGCGAGGCAACCACCCTCCATGCAGGCTTGCCCGCCCGGCGCTCGCAGCCACGAAGCGCAAGCGGCGACGTCGTAGCCACCAATGGAGAACGCTCCGACCGGACAGGCCGAGAGGCACGGCCGATCCAAACAGGACTCGCAGGGGTTGGGCGCGGGCGCGGTCGGCGGCGCCGCGATCTCTTGCGCAAAAACGAGCGCGCCTCGAAAGCTGTGCCAGAGGCCATATTCAGGGTGGATCTGCAGCCCCAGCGGCGAGGGGTGCAAGGGCTCCGCGCGCCGCGCCCAGGCCTGGAACGGCCAATAAGGCGGCCCTTCGAAAGGGAACAGCGCCGTGGCGCCGAGTTCACCCGCGAGTTCATCGACTATCCTGCGACTCCAGCGGTCGAGCGGATGCCGAGCTTGATCCGCAGCCTCTGGTGAGGCGGCGAAGGCTGGCCAGTCGCGCGCGCCAACCATGCCGACCAGCACGATCGACAGCACCCCCGCGAGTGCGCCGACGCGCTCTAGTTCGTCTAAGCGAACGACGCCCCGGGCCGAAACGCCGCGGCGCTCGATCGCGCTTTTGACCTCGTCGTAAGTTTGCATGAATCCGCCGCCTACAGCCCGCTCGTCTCCCGCACGCTGCGCAAAAAGCTCGACTGGCTCGCGACCTCGTGCAATTCGCTCAGGGGGGCGGTTTTTGAATCGCGTTCGATCATGGTCTGTCTCCTGGCGACGCCGCCCTGTATTGATTTCGATCGCACGGACAGTAATAACGCGTTTTTCTACTCCGCAGGCGCCCCATGTCCGACGAAACGATCAGCACCGCCCAAATCCGCGCTGCGCGAGGATTGCTCGCATGGTCGCAGAGCCATCTCGCCCAGATTTCTGGGGCGTCCGAGGCCGAGGTCGCCAGGACCGAGGCCAGCGACGGCGACGCCCCTCGCCACACGAACATCGTCGCCGCACTCATGGCGGCGGGTGTCTTGTTCCTCTCCGAGGACGACGGCATGGGAGCCGGCGTCCGGCTAAGCCGTCCCCGGTTCGCCCCTCGCGAAATCGCGATCGGCGACCTCAACTCCAGCAACGACGAATAGGCTGAATCGTCAGGGCGCCTATCGCGGGTTCGGGGACAACGGCTCCGCGTCGATAGACCCTGGCCTGTCGTTAAGAAAGTCACGTCGCCGAATAACTCTACTTAGAGACTAGACTTACAGTGTTTTTCGATTATGGTCCTCATCGTCGCTTCTTTTTGGGGCGTCGTGCCGAAACACGCGAAGGGCTTGCCGGGCGATTGCCGGCCCTAACAGCAAACGGCAAAGGTGTGGGGCAAGACATGAAGATTTTGGCGCGGGCTCTGTTAGGTTCCATAACAGGCTTTGTATTGGTCGGCGGCGCTGGCGCCGCTGATCTACCAACGAAAAAACAGGCTGCGGCGCCGCAAGTGGTGAAGTCGTGCTTCGACAGTTTCTATTCCTATTTGGATTCGACTCCCAAGGATTGCCCGCTGACGTGGCAAGGAATTACCTTGTACGGCACGATCGACGTGGGGGCCGGCTACAGTTCCCACGGCGCCAACTTCAATAAGGATTATCCGCAAGGGGTCGCCGAGTTGATCGTGAAGAACAGTCAGGGCCAGAAATGGCAGTTGGTTCCCAGCGGACTTCAAAGGTCGAACATTGGCGCCAAAGCCAAAGAAGAATTTGCCGCGGGTTGGTTCTTCGTCGGCAACATCAATACGGATTTTGACCCCTACTCGCTTCGCTTGTCCAATGGACCGGCGTCGCTGGTCGACAACAACAATAAGACGATCGGCAATCAGAGCGCCAACAGCGATTCCAACCGTGCCGGCCAGTTCGACAATACGCAAGGCTTTGTTGGAATCAGCAACAGCGCGTACGGAACGTTGACGGTCGGCCGGTTGAATTCGTACAGCGCCGAAACGGTCACCAGCTACGATGCGATGGAAGGCGCCTACGCGTTTTCGTTAATTGGCAATTCGGCCACTTACGTCAGCGGCGTGGGCGATACGGAGACCACCCGCTACGAAACAGCGGTGAAATATTTCTGGACCAACAACAACTTTCGCGCGGGCGCCTTATGGCAGTTCGGCGGCTATTCCTCAGGCAATGGCTCAAACGGCGCCTATCAGATCGATGTCGGCGCGGACTACGGCGGGTTCTCGTTCGACGCGTTATATAGCTACGCCAAAGACGCGGTTTCACTGTCCACTTACGGCGCCAATCCGCTTCCTGCCGGAGTGGGTCAGGGCGACTTGAAGGCGACGCTCGCCGACATCAACGGCGCGATCATCGCGGGCAAATACATCAACGGACCGCTGAAGTTGTATGGCGGATACGAATACGCCGTCTATAGCCCGCCCAGCGATACCTACCCCGGCGGCTTCACTTCGCTGGGCGATTACACCGTCTTGCCCGGCGCGGTGAACGTCACCAACTACATCCACAATAAGCAGCTCCAGGTCGCCTGGGTCGGCGCGAGATACGCCATCCGCAGCGACATCGACATTGCCGGAGCCTATTACATTGCCCACCAGAACAACTACGCGCCAGCGGGAGCCAAATCCACGGTCTGCGGCCCGAACACGGTCTCCGCAGTCGCGGGCTCGACGCCGCAAGGCTCGCTGAATTCCTACTGCGCCGGTAATTTGCAGGCGATTTCCGCCCTGCTGGACTACCGCCCCGTCAAGCGCGTCGACCTCTATGGCGGCCTCATGTACTCGTTCGCCTCGGGCGGCATCGCGAGCGGTTATATTCACAACAGCAATTTCGCGCCGACGGTCGGTCTGCGCGTCAGCTTCTGAGGCGAGCGGCTAGGCGGCGAAAAAGCGATAGGTCGCGCTATGACGCGCGGAGTCGCCGGGCGCGAGAACTTGCATCGACGGCTTCTCGAACAAGTCGCCGGTGAACCCTTCGGGATCGCTGTAGCCAGTCCAGGCTTCGAGACAGAGGAAGGGCGCGCCGGGCCGCATCCAGAGCGCGGCGTGGGCAAAGCCTGAAAACTCCATCGCGATGGCGGAGCCGTCCGCCTGCTCAAAGCGAAGCGACCGGCTTGCGGGCGAGAGGAAACAGACCGCATCTTTGGCGAATAGCGCGTCGCTCAGCGGGAGATCGCGACCCTCCAGTGGAATTTTTCGCGTCGTCGCACCGATCAGGCCGCCGGGCGCCAATGCGGGGATATCCGCGCTTTCCGGTTTCTCGAACCGCACGCGCGCGCCCTCGCGGGAGCCGCTTGCGAATGGCCAACGGAAGCCGGGATGCAGCCCGCAGGCATAGGGCGCGGGCAAATCGCCGGGGTTGGCGACCTCGATCACGATCTCAAGCGAAGTCGGCGCGAGCCGGTATTCGACCGCAAGCCGGAACGCAAACGGATAGATTTCGCGCGTCCAGGCTTCGTCATGCGCGACGAAGCGAACGATGTCACGCTCCTGCATCTCGACGGCGAACTCCTGCCGCGCGGCAAAACCATGCAGCCCCAGCGCGTATTGCTGACCGCCAACGCGGGCGCCATCACGTGTCCAGCCGACCACGGGATAGAGGATCGGGCTGATCTGGCCCCAGATCGCGGCATCGCCGGGCCAAAGCAGATCGACTCCGCCGACGCTCCACGTGCGGGCCTCCGCTCCGAGCCCGGCGACGACGAGCTTGCCCGCCCCCGACGCCAGCTCTATCGGCTTCACAGCGCCAGCCCTTCGAGCGCGGCGGCGGCGGTGAGCGCGTCGCGAATTCCGGGCGCGCAGACGAGCAACGGGTTGCCTTTTCTCAGCCCGTTATTCGCGAGAAAGTCGCTGGTATGGCCGCCCGCCTCGCGCACCAGCGCAATGCCGGCCAGACAATCCCAGGCATGGATATGGTTCTCGACGTAGCCGTCGCGACGGCCCGCTGCGACATAAGCAAGGCCCAGCGCGCCCGAACCGGACCGCCCGACCGACGCGCCCGTGCCCACCACGCGGCCGATCAAGCCGAGATAGCGATCGGGACCGGAACGGGTGTTCCAGCCAACCTCGATCGCGGCGGCGCGCATTTCCGTGACGGGGGACACCACGATCGGCGTCGTGTTGACGGTCGCGCCGCCACCGCGCCGCGCCGCGAAAAGCTCGTCCACCATGGGATCGTAGATCACGCCGATCTCGACTTCGTTCCCGACCACGCCGGCGATCGAGACGCACCAGTGCGGCGCGCCACGAGCGAAATTTGCGGTGCCGTCGATGGGATCGACCACCCAGATCAGCGCGCCCGGTTCGCTGGGCCTGCCTTCGCCCTCCTCGCCGATGAAGCCGTCTTCTGGAAACAGGCGCGCAAACCGTGATTCGATCAGGCGTTCCACCTCGCTATCGACTTCGGTCAGGAAGTCGTGCGGTCCCTTGAAGCCGACCGTGAACGAATCTCGATCGAGAAAGCGACGCTTGGCGATTTCGCCAACTTCTCGCGCTAAAGCGCAGGCGACCTCAAAGCGGATGTCTAAAGCGCGTTCGTCGATGGTCAAAGGCGGCCTCGTCAAAAGTGGCTAAAGGAACCGCGCGCGAAAACCATGGCTTCGCCGTCGCGGCCGATGAAATGAGGTGGCTCACGTCCAGCGAGCGCTTCGCCGATTGCGGTCACCGGCACACCCGCAGCCGCCGCGGCCTGCTCGAAGTCAAGCGCGGACGCGGGCGACACAGCAGCTAGCACCTCATAATCGTCGCCGCCCGTGGCGGCAATCGCGAATAGTTCTGGATCGGCTTCGACGGCGGCTCTGGCCGCAAGCGACAGCGGCAGGCGGGCGAGATCGACGCGGGCGCTGACGCCGCTAACGCGCAACATCTTGGTGAGATCGCCGACAAATCCGTCCGACACATCCATGCCGCCACTCGCGTGGGCCATCGCGGGAGCGAGCGCATTGCGGGGTCGCGGTAGGAGATAGCGGTCGAGCAGGAAATCGCGATGTTCAAGGCTGAGCGTAGGACGCTGCCCAAGGCGAAGCCGCAGGCCAAGCGCAGCGTCCCCGATCGTTCCCGAGACATAGAGCCGGTCGCCCGGTTTCACGCCCGTCCGCGCCGCCATCCTCCCTGTTGGAACCGCGCCAAGCACGGTAATCGAGAGCGTCAGCGGCCCCGGGGTCTTCACGGTGTCGCCGCCAAACAACGGGCAGCCGTAGTCTCCCGCGTCGATCCCTAGCCCATTGGCGAACTCGGCGAGCCAATCGACGGTCCAGTCCGGCGGCAGCGCAAGCGTAAGCAGAAAGCCTAACGGCGTTGCGCCCTTGGCTGCGAGATCCGACAGATTGACCCTGAGCGCCTTGCGGGCAATGGCGCCGGGGGCGTCCTCGGCAAAGAAATGCACTCCGGCAACCAGCGCGTCGACGGTGACGACGAGATCATGCCCGGCGGGAGGCGCAAAACAGGCCGCGTCGTCCTTCAGGCCGAGCCCGGCAGGGCCGGCCATGGGCGCGAAAAATCGTTCGATCAGGTCGTCTTCGCCGGGGCGAGAATTCATCGGTGGTCTTCCTGCCTCAGAGAAAGCTTCGATCTAGAGACGATACTGCGCACACTTTAGTTCGGTCAATTCAGCAGTCGGCTAAGCTGGCGCCGTAAGCGGCGAGGCCGCAAGCGCAGCCGCGAGTTGCACCCATGCCGTAGCCCCCCTAAAGGACGCCTGACTTTGGGAGACCGCCGTGACCGACGCCTTTCAGCCGCAATCCGATTTCCTGCGCACGTTGCGCGAGCGCGGCTTCGTGCATCAGTGTTCCGATTGGGCCGGGCTCGACGCCAAGGCGCATTCCGGCGATCTCGTCGCCTATATCGGATTTGATTGCACTGCGGCGTCGCTGCACGTGGGATCGCTGTTGCAAATCATGATGCTGCACTGGCTGCAGAAGTCAGGGGGAAAACCGATCGCGCTGATGGGCGGCGGCACGACGATGGTCGGCGATCCCTCCGGCAAGGACGAGAGCCGGAAATTGCTGACGGTGGAGCAGATCGGCGAGAACAAGGCCGGCATTCGCAAGGCATTCTCCAATTTCGTCAACTTCGGTGACGGCAAACATGACGCCATTATGCCGGACAATGCCGAATGGTTGACCAAGCTCAATTATGTCGAGTTCCTGCGCGACGTCGGTCGGCATTTCTCGGTCAACCGCATGTTGGCGCTGGATTCGGTGAAGCTCAGGCTCGAGCGCGATCAGGAACTCTCGTTTCTCGAGTTCAACTACATGTGCCTGCAAGCCTACGACTTTGTCGAGTTAAGCAAGCGCTACGGCTGCACATTGCAGATGGGCGGTTCGGACCAGTGGGGCAACATCATCACCGGCGCCGATCTCGGCCGCCGTATGGGCGCGCCGCAACTGTTCGCGCTGACCTCGCCGCTGATCACGACGGCGTCGGGCGCCAAGATGGGCAAGACGGCGGCGGGCGCGGTCTGGCTCGACGCATCGATGCTGTCGCCGTGGAACTACTGGCAGTTCTGGCGCAACACCGAAGATGCCGATGTCGGGCGGTTTCTGAAGCTGTTCACGCTGATGCCGCTGGACGAGATCGCGCGGCTCGAGGCGTTGCAGGGCGCCGAGATCAACGAGGCCAAGAAGACGCTCGCCAATGCCGCGACCGCGCTGTTGCATGGCGAACAGGCTGCGGCAGAGGCGGCGCAAACCGCGCGTCAAACATTTGAGGAAGGCGCGCTCGCCGACACCCTGCCGACAGTCGACACGCCAGGCGCCGAGTTCGACGTAGGTCTCGGCGTGCTCGCCGCCTTCGTGCGAGCGGGGCTCGTCGCCTCAACCGGCGAAGCGCGACGGCAGGTTCGCGGCGGCGGCCTCAAGGTCAACGACGTCGCGGTGACCGACGAACGCGCGATCCTCGGGCGCGACGCGCTGAGCGGCGGCGTGATCAAACTCTCGCTCGGCCGCAAGAAGCACGTGTTGCTGAAGGCGGTCTGAAGCCTGGGTTCAGCCGCGTGGCATCAGACTGATCAAAGCCGCGCCGGCGTGGCGGCTCAAGGAAACGTCGCGGTTTCCCGCCAATTCGCACTGGCAGGGCGTCGAGAAAACCTGCGTTCCTTCCCCTGATGTAACGCCCTGTTGCACCTCACTGGGCTTACGCTGCGTCCTGAACCCCCCACATGCATTTTTCTCAAGCAGAACTTGTCTGACGAGCAGAACGTGCACAGGGCGAACACGATGGGTCAGAGCCTTCCAAACAATCAGACTATCGTCGTCGCCGGCGCGGGCGGCGACCTCGGGGAACGCATCGTCAAGGCGCTTGCCCCGCGCGCGGCGGTCGTTCGTGCACTCGTCCGACCCGGCGCGCCGAAGGCCAAGCGGGAAGCCTTCTCGCAGCTTGGCGTAGTGGCGATCTCGGTCGACTATGACGACGCCGAATCGCTGAGGCGGGCCTGCAGCGGCGCAGCTTGCGTCGTCTCGGCGCTGAACGGGCTCGAGCCGGTCATCATCGGGGCGCAGGGCCGTCTGCTCGATGCCGCCATCGCCGCCGGAACGCCGCGCTTCATTCCCTCCGACTTTTCGCTCGATTTCACCAAGACCCGGCCGGGCGACAACCGAAACATGGACCTGCGCCGCGCCTTCATGCAGCGGATCGATCGCTCGCCGATCCGCGCCACCTCGATTCTGAATGGCGCCTTTGCCGACCTACTGACCGGCGGTGCGCCGATCATCCTGCCTCGCCCGAGGAAGATCCTGTACTGGGGCAGCGCCGATCAGGCGATCGACTTCACGACCAAGGACGATGTCGCGCGCTTTACCGCGATGGCCGCGCTAGACGAGACAGCGCCGCGATTGCTGCGGATCGCGGGCGACGTGGTGACGCCGCGCTCGCTTGCCGCGACGATGACGGCGGCGCACGGCAAACAATTCGGCCTCTGGCGCGCCGGCGGGATCGGCCGGCTTAGCGCGATCATTCGCGTGCTGCGTGCGCTCTCGCCGCGCAGCGACGCGCCGTTTCCGATTTGGCAGGGCATGCAATATTTGCGCGATATGTCGAGCGGGTATGGCAAACTCGAGCCGCTAGACAACGACCGCTACGGAGATATGCCGTGGACCTCCGTCAGCGACGTTCTTCAGCACGCCGCATGACACCGGGGTTTACTGGTCAGGATCAACCGGCGCGTAGGAACTCGCCGGGGGCGGGCTGGTGCCGTCGAAAGCGCCAAACAGCTTGCGCAAGATTCCGGGCGTCATCCCCGAAAGCGGGTTGACGTTGAGCGTCGGGCTGCTCGCCAGTCCTGAAATTCGATAGTTGACCGCGAAGACGCCTTCGTTGCCGCCACCGCTCAACAGCAGACCGACCACGGGAATGTGGTTCAGCGCGGAGTTCAACGAATAGGCGGGCACAAACACGCCGCTGAGGTCCATCTTGTCGTGGGTATAGTCCAGGAACCCTGACGTGGTGAGCCCGAACGCCGGGTTGAAGATCACGCCGTCGCGCAGTTCCAGTCGGCTCGCATTGCGCGTGAAATTGACGCTGAGCCGATCGAAACGCACTATATCTCCGTCGGCTGCCGCGCCATGCCCCTCGTCGCGAAACGAATTGGTGGGGGGCGCGCTGGCTGACAATTGCTTGAGTGCGGATTCGTTGCGCACCGCGAAGCGCTTGATCGTAGCCGTGCCGTGGGCGCCGTCTGCGGAGCCGCGCAACTGCAACTGCAGCTCGAGCGCGCCGCCCTCCAGCTTGGCGTAAATGTCGAGAAATTTAGCGAGCGCGCCCGCATCCTCCGCGTGGACGTTGAGCCCGGCGGTTTCGCCTCCCCGCGCCACGAGCGTGCCCTGCCCGATGCGGCCGCGCAGTTCCAGGTTCTTAAACGCTCCGGCCCGGCGCACGGCTGTGAGATCGAACTGCGAAATCGCTTCATGGTTGAAACCGCCGACCGAGGCCAGCTTGATGTCGAGGTCGAGGTCATGCGCCTCACCTCCCGCCTTTTCGCCTCCAAGCAAACCTTTGAGGATGGTGCGCGCATCGAGCGAGGCGCCGCGCACGACGGCCTTCATTACGGACCCGCCGGTCAAATCGACCTTCAGTTCGTCGCCAGCGGTCAACCGCAGTTGGGTCAGCTTGGCGTTCTGCAACGCGCCGTCAGCCGCAAGGTTGAGCGAGCCACGCATAAGCAGCGGCCCCGCATCGAGCGCTATCGCGCTAATCGCCATGCCCTCGGGCGACGTCTTCATCGTAAATGTCGCCTTGCCCGGTCGTCCCGCCGATTTCAGCGAGGCGCCGTCGGGCGACTCGATCGCAACTTTGGCGAGGTCGACCTCAAAATCAGCGCCCGACTTGTTGAGCGGCGCCCTGACGCGAACGGCCATTGGCCCCGTGATCTTGGCCCCCGAGGTGAGGCCGAGTTTCGCCCGCGCGGCATCGTCGAGCGTCATATTCATCGTAAGCGCGCCGTCTTCGGCGCCGCTCTTGGCGAACTCGAATTTCGCCGGGATGCCGTTCACGAGCGCCTGTCCGGCAAGTTTGAACCCTTGCGAATCCGCTGTCATGTCGAGCGCGCCCTGCTCGATCTTCTCGTTCCCCATAAACTTTTCGACGCTGAGGTTGCTGAGCGTCCCTTCGGCGCGAAATTTTTGGTCCTCCGGTTTAACGGATTTGCCCAGGCCCAGAAAAAGCGTGAGCTGGCCCTGAAACTGGCCCCTGACGCTAGCGGCGTCGGGGGTTGCTCCGGCAAAGCGTTTGATCGGTTCGCGGCCCAACAGGTCGGCGAGCGCGTCGGCGCCGCCGGTAAGGCGCGCCCCGCCCTCTGAGGCCACGATTGTCGCGGGACTGGTGTCGGGAATTTTGAAATAAATGTCCGAACCCGTAAGGCGGCGCCCGGCGCCGAGATCCATTACGCCGTGTTTTCCGGTTATCGAGAACGTGCGCCCGGTGAGCACGCCAGCGACGTCGACGCCGGTTGCGACCGGCAGGCCAGGCAGCAGTTGAACGGTCGCATCGCGCATGACGAATTCGCCATGTATGGACTCAGCGGGCAATGCTTGTTTGGCGAAGGCGGCGGCGGTCGCGGCGGCGTCCCAGTCCAGCTTGATCGCTCCTGAAGCCAATTCTCCGCCGCGCAGGTTTTGTATGGCCCAGTTGCGCCCATCCGGATTGATGTTGCTCGGCCAGATCCGCATGATATCCGACATCGCGCTGGGGCCCACGTCGAGCCCGAGTTTGATCGTCGCGCCGCCCTCGACCCCGGTCACTTCCGCCGTCATAGAACCCTGCAAATGCGGCCCATGCACGCTGAGTTTATCCAGCGTGAATCGCTGCTCGGCGGGCGTGAAATGCGCTTCGACAATGGCGTCGTCGATCGTCACGGGACGCTCGCCCGGACGCTCGCCGTCGAACACGATGTCCTTGGATCCGAGGCTGACGCGCCAGTTCGGGTCCGTAGCGCCAGGCGGCGTAATGCCTCCCGCGATACGCAGATGCGTCGCGCCGGACAACACTTCAACATTTTTGATTTCGTAAACCTTAGCCGTGGGATCCCACGCCACCTTGCCCGTGGCCTCATCAGCGAGGAACGGTTCGGCGTCGGGATCGTCCAACTTGATGACGCCAGCCCCGAGGCTGAACGCCCCGTTGAGCCTCTGCATCGCGCCGTCGGGGGCGACTGCGGTGTCGAACTTGAACGAGATCGGCATGTCCGATTCGACGGGCGGACGGTGCGCGTCGAGTCTTACGAAATCATCGAGCGCAAGGTCATGCGCTTCAACGGAGAGGACGCGCGATGCGCCATCGCTCGCCTTGGCGGCGATGCTCAACTTGCCCGACGGACCCTGCGCGGACATGCTGACATCGGCAGTCTGGCCGCTGCGGTCGAAGGCAAGAGTAAGGTCGTTGTAGACGGAGGACACGCCGAGCGCCTCATTCACGACTTCAAGCCGGCCCTTGACGAGACTTACGTGGTCGAGCGCCTGTCGCGCGCCGGCGACTCCCTCGACGAGCCCAGCCAGCACGAGGCCAAAGTCGACAGCGGGCGCGCTTGCAGGCGTCCTGCCCAACTCGATCGGCGCGGCGGAATCATCGGCGACCGCGGCGACAGAAAGCCCACCATCGCGGCGCACGCGTAGTTTCACATCAAGTCCGTCGAGTTCCAGGCGGCGCACTTTGATGTCGAGCGTGAGCAGGGCGAGCACGTCGAGGCCGACCCTTCCGCTTGGCGCACGCACAACGGCCCGACCTTGTAGATCGCGAATCTCGATGCCGCCGAACCCGACGCCGAGGCCGTGCGGTCCGTTCATCAATGAAGCAGGTCCGATAGCGACGCGGTACTTGCCGCCGAGTCGCTCCTCGAGGCTCGCCACAATTTGCGGCTTAAGGCGTTCGAGACTTACCGGGCCCGAGGCAAGGAAAGAAAAACCAACGCCCGAGGTGACCAGGACCACAGCCGCAATCAGGCCGCACAAGCCGAAGGTCGCGCGGATCAGGCCTTTGGCTGTTACGTGGCGACGAGTGCGGCGCAACGGCGGACGCTCGCCTAAGCGAAGTCGGTTGCCGATGGCCTCAATCCAGTTCGAACGTCGCATTGGGTTGGGACTGCTGGTCAACAGCGTGGCGCCTCCTGGACGTCAACTCATGCGGCGGCTAGGTGATTCGGCTAGCGGCGAAGTTTTGCACGCTTTCCCTCTTGGTCTTGAACGCACCCGCCCGCTGCGTCAATCGTGATACAAGCCGCGTTGGCATTTGCGCGCTTAGGCTCGCTAAGACCCAAATGGGATCAAACGAGGGCGACAATGGGTGAAACACGCGATGTTGGCGACGCGGCTCCCGATTTTGATCTGCCGACCGATTCGGGCGAGCGGATCACGCTCAGGCAGTTTCGGGGAGAAAAGCTCGTTCTCTATTTCTACCCAAAGGACGACACTTCCGGCTGCACCGCAGAGGCTATCGCGTTCAACGGATTGCACAAAGCGTTCGTCGAAGCGGGCGCCGCGCTCGTTGGCGTCTCTCCCGACAGCGCCAAACGTCACGAAAAGTTCAAATCGAAATACGAACTCACCTTCCCGCTCGCCTCCGACGAGTCGAAAGCGATCTCGGAAGCCTACGGAGTCTGGGCCGAAAAGAGCATGTACGGTCGGATGTACATGGGTGTTGAACGCACCACCTTCCTGATCGGGCCGAACGGCAAAATATTGCAAGTCTGGAAAAAGGTGAAAGTGCCCGGCCACGCGGAAGAAGTGCTCGCCGCCGTAAAAAGGTAGGCGTTCGACGCCTTCGCATCAGAGGCGGTCGCACATTTTTCGCGAGCGATCGCATCCAACAGCCCCAGGCTTTTGCAAACTGTTAACCCTAACGGTTGCCTATTGACCTCGCGACTGCCGCTTCTGGCGTGGGTCGGGAGCGTTGAGAATGTCGGTTCGCGACAGGTATCCAGCGGCGCGTTTGCCGCGCACCCATTATTTCGTTTCGCTTTCGCGAGGCGAAGACGTCCGGGCGGTCGCTTTGCGGCCATTCGCGCTTTGGACGTTTATCACTTTTGCGGCGCTGGTCGGGCTTTGGGCCGGCGGGGCGACGCTCTATGTCGCTTTCCACGACGACATGCTCGGCGTGGTCATCAGCCGCGAAGCGCGAATGCAGGACGCTTACGAGCAGAGGCTGGCGGAATCGCGCGCCGAGGTGGAGCGGGTCGCCAGCCGGCAGATGCTCGATCAGAATTCGTTCGAAAGCAAAATGCACGACCTGCTGTCGCGCCAAGCTCGGCTTGAACAGCGCGGCGCTGTCGTAGCGGCGCTCGCAGCCCAGGCGGGGGCTCGTGAAACATTGGCGTCGGCGGAGCCGCATCCGCGTTCCGTTTTCAGAGCCGGCTCGGCGCTGACGGCGATCGAATCGGTGAGCCACGCCGCGGCTAGCGACAGTGTCATCGGGCCGGCC
>JAYTRP010000372.1:0-4678 GCA_043746145.1 Hyphomicrobiales bacterium
GCACCTCGCGCGTCCGCGCATCGAGCACCGATTTCAACCCTTGCGTTCGCCATGTGTAAAAATTGGCGTTCTCGACATCGCTGGAACCGAGGAAGTTGAACTGCCGCGCATCGTATTGCGCGCCCTTGCCATCGAGCACCTGATATCCAACGAACGTCGGCAGGATGGCGCCGATGGTGGAGCCGTCCTTCGGCGCCGCGTTGTAAAGAAAGTTTGTCGCCTGCAAATGCCCGGCGCCGGTCATGTTCTTCACGACGATTGCCGGATTGCCGGGAATGTGGTCGCCCAGATGCCGCGCGACGACGCGAGCATTGGTGTCCACGCCGCCGCCGACGCCGGTGGAAACGATCAGCGATATCGTTTTGCCGGCGTAGAAATCCGCCACCGCGTCGGCGTGCGCGGCGCCGGCGCCCGCCAGACACAGGAGGGTCGTGAGCAACCATTGGCCGGGCATGTCAATGCTCCGCCACATCGAGATAAACCCCTTCAAGATCGGTAAGCTGGAATTCGCCCATGGGGCACTGGCGCAACAGCCGCAACCTTGCTTCGCCTTCCTCGCCCAAGCCGAGCCGCCACGTGGCGAACTGCGGATTGACGCCGACGAGCTCGTCCATTTCGCGCTGTACCGCCGCGACGCTTTCAACCTTGAAGCCGAAATGCTCAATCTGTGGCGGTGTCGGATCCTGACCGACAAAATCGCTCATCTTCCAGGGTAACAGCACCAGGGTTACGCGATCATCGCTGACGCGAAACACGCCGTCTTCGCTGGCGTTTGACGGGGTGAGATCAAACACTTTCGCATAGAACCCGGCGCTGCGTTCGGGATTGCGCACCCGCAACGCCACATGATTGATGTAGCGCTTTTGCTCCCAGCCGCCAGCGGCGAAAATATCTTTTGCCTTGCCGCTGTCACGTTCGGCCAGATCGAAGACAATCATGTCCGGATCATGCGCGCTGAAAGCCGCGTTGGGGCGAACGGCGGGCCGCTGAACGTACTGGATCGAACTGTCGAATTTGGCGATGCGCTCCAGCGCCAGCTGCATGCTTTCAACCTCAAATCCGAAGTGATCGAGGCCACTGCGCTTGCCGTCGCGGCGCGGGATATTGTTGAGCCCGATGCGTCCGTCGCTGACCGGCACAGCGCGCGCCGGACGGCCGTTGGGATCGCCCGCTTTCAGGCCAAACAGCGCCTGATAGAAGCGCGCATTGACCGCATAGAGGTCGCTCGCGATGGCGATGTGGTTGATGATTGCGAACATCACAAATTCCAGTTGATGGAAGCCGGCAAGAGAAGCCGCAAGCGAGGTGGCAAGAGCAGCGGCAAGAGAAGCGGGAAACAGCTGGAACCTAGCTGCGCACCGGCGCCGCAGCAATGCGAGGCAACTGGCGAGGCAACAGGCGAGGCTCCCTCAAGCCGATCTTTTCATCCTTGCGCAACTGTCACTGTTTGCAAACGCAGCGGGGCAGCCAAAGCGCGTTCCGGGCGGATCGCAAACCCGGCGAGGGCCTGGTGCGTCTAGCACCCGAAATCAAAGATTCCGGGTACGTCGTTTTTGTTGAAGTATCCACTTATCATCTCCAGAAAGCGCGTCACTGCGTGACTCACTTTCTTCCGATGGTGCGTCTAGCGCGACCGTTGCAAAATGCCAAAGCACAACCGGGAGGATACGATGGGTTTAACATCGGCGGAAATTATTCAAAGCTGGCGGAGGGCCTCAACGTCGCCTCGCGTCGCGTCTCGGAACCGGCGAAAAGTGTCGACGCGCTGAAGGAGGCGGTGCGCGTCACCGATGACGGCAACCCCTTCCTTCTCGAAATCGTCGCCAAAGAAGGCTACGATTTTTTGCGTTATAAACTCGCAGGTTTATGAGACGGTCAATCCCATCCCCGCCGTTCGCTTCGCCAGACGGTCGGCAATATCCGGAATGAGTTTGGCGACGTTGGCGCCGCCGACGATGGCGCGCGCGTTGGCGTCGATGGCGCGACATGCCGCGACGTAGCCCGCGACCTCGTCAGGATCGCGCACCGCCTGCGGATAGTCGGTGGCGAACACGCATTGCGACAGCGGTACTTCGCTCAAGCCGTGCCGCACCCATTGCGCGCCCCATGTCGCGGACGGGTCCGGCCCCGCCCAGCCTGCGAAATCGTAATAGAGACGCTCGTTGATGTAATGATCCAAACTCTTCTTCGGCTCACGGTTGTGGCGCGGAATGTCTTTGGTTCCCCACACCGATCGCTGCGCAAAGCCTTTTATGCGCGTCATGTAGCGGCCAATGCCGCCGGAGAAATGTGAGAACTGCACTTTGAGATGGGGAAACTCGTCAAGCACGCCGCACATGATCAGCCGCAAAGTCGCGGTCATCAGCGAAAACTCCCACCCCAGAATACGCCCGAGATCATCAGCGTACATCTGCGGCCAGGCAATGACGTTGGGCAGCGGATGAACGAACACATAAAGCCCGAGGTCGGCGGCCTCTTTCCAGAACGGGCGAAGCGCCTCGTGATCGAGCGGCAGTCCCTGAATTTCCGAGCCAATGACCACGCCGGGAAAGCCCAATTCGACAGCGCAGCGTTTCAGTTCGGCGCGCATCTCCGCGACGTTCAAGACCGGTGCATGCGCCAGCCCGATAAAACGCCCGGGATGCCGGGTTTCGAGGTCGCGCAGACGGTCGTTGATGAGGCGGCATTTCGCCACGTCGGGTTGATCGAAGCCCGGCCCACTCGACAACACGCACGCATCGATCCCCGAGCGCTGCATCATGTGTAAAAACGCCGGCACGTCGCTCAGCAGCGGATTGAGCAGGTAATTCGGATTGCCATTCTCGTCGAGTTGTACGCTCATCCGCGTCGGATCGCCCTTCTGCAATTCAGGCGGCGTGTAATGTGTCTGGAAATCGACGATCATGGTGATCCCTGAAGTTGCCGTGGCGCGCGCAGAAGGCCACAATTTCCGCGACCCTGGCAAGCTGCGGCAAGCTTGACGCAAACCTCAAAGTGGACGCGCGTTTCCTTCTCCCGCGCGCGGGAGAAGCTGGCCCTGCGTAGCAGGGTCGAATGAGCATCTGTGTTGTGTGTCAAGGCCTGACCGGCGTCCAGAGGCGATTTTCTGTGATGAGGGTGTTGGCGAGTTCCACGAGTTTTCGCATGACTGCGGTGAGGGCGACTTTGGCCAGTTTGCCGTTGGCGACGAGGCGGTCATGGAAGATTTTGAGGTCGGGATTGAAGCGCGACGCGGTGAGCGCCGCCATGTAGATTGCGGAGCGTACGTGTCCTCGTCCGCCCTTGATGTGTCGTTGACCGGTGGTGTCGCCACTGTCGCGCGCCACCGGAGCCAGACCGGCGAGCAAGGCAATCTGCTTGTTGGTGCAGGAGCCCATTTCGGCGAGACCGACCGCCATCGCGGCGGCGGTGGGCGGGCCGATTCCGCGGATAGAAACGAGGATTTCGACGCGGCGCGTCATCGCCGGATCGGATTTGATCAGCCGGTCGATCTCCTTTTCGAGACGCGCGATATGCGTCTCGACGGCGGCGATCCGGCGCTTCAGTTCCGCGCGCAGAAGGACGCTCGCCGCCGCCGCCCTCTGGTTGACGAAGGCCGTGCGGTCGATCACCGCGTTTTGCCGGGCCCCGACAAGCTCCTGCAAAAGCTCGAGGTTTTTCGGGCATGGCGGCGTGGCGCGCGGATCGACGGCCTCGCCGAACAGGGCGAGCACGCGCGCGTCGAGGGCGTCGGTCTTGGCGAGCGTGCCCAGCGCGTTGGCGAAGTGTCGGGCGCGCGCCGGATTGATCACCGCCACGCAAAATCCGCCGTCGTGCAGATTGCGATGGGCCAGCCGATGATATTTGGCCGTCGCCTCCATGACGACGCGCGTCACGCGGAACTTCGCGAGGTCGCGCTTCAGGCGTTTGAGCCCGGCCTCGTCGTTGCTCAGCCGGAAGCGGAGACCGGCGGGATGCACGTACACATCGAGCCAGGCTTTACAGACATCGATTCCGACGTAAGATGTGATCGCGTTTGCGAGTGTAGCCTTGCCTTGCATGCGGGACTTGCTCCCTTCCATCTGTTCAGGACAAACGCGAGGACGGACGGACCAAGCTCATCCACGGTTCAAGCCGAGGGCGTGACGGTCCCGTCAATCCGATCCGCCGGGGATGGCCATCCCCGGCGGATCAGCCCAACCTTCGCAGATTTGGGCGTGTCGCAACATGCAAGGGCGACCGCAATGGGCGCTCCCTAAGGCGGGCGCGTTGTGCAGGCGCGCGGCGCGACATAAGATGCGCGTGAAAAGGCGCTCGGTCGCTGCAAGGGAAAACCGATGTTTCGCACCGCAATTGTCGCCGCGACCGCCATGCTTGCTGGCGCCGCCGGCGCGCAACCGGCGGCGAGCCCGTCGTGGCTCGACGCGGAGTTGCTTGCTGGCGCAAAGGCGGAAGGCGCGATCTCGGTTTACTCCTCGGTAAACGAGCAAGAGGCGCTGCCGATCTGGAAGCAGTTTGAGGACGCAACCGGCGTCAAGGTCAATTACATCAGGGGCAACGATTCCGCCTTGACCTCGCGCATCCAGATCGAGGCGCGCACCGGACAGCAGGCGTGGGATGCGCTTGTCACCACCAATGTGACGCGCATGCCGGCGCAGTTGCGCGCCACATTCACGCCGCCGTTGCTTAACCAGATCGA
>JAYTRP010000373.1:0-14004 GCA_043746145.1 Hyphomicrobiales bacterium
GAAAAAACCACTAGCACGACCAGAGAGGCCGACAAGGTTAGATCGATGATGCCGAGCGTGCTGAGGATTACGTCCTCCTCGGTCAGCACAGTGAATTGCATCGCAAGTTGGTAGGCGCGCACCGCGACCTTGGCGAGCAGCGCCAGCAAGGCGACCACCAAGGCGACATAGAACGGCGTCAGCAGCCAACGGCAGGCGAACAGAAGTCTCTCGAATGTCGATCGATTCACGATGTTACTCCTCGGCCCGGACCATTTGCTACGAGCCGCGCTCGCTTCGCAAGCGGCGATGTCGCGCTCTCAAGTCAAGCGCACGAGCACGGCGCCCGCGAGCACCGGCGCCACGCCGATCAGCCGCCCGGGCGAAAAGTCGCGAACCGGAAACGCAAACAGGCCAAACCGGTCGATGAGCAGCACCGCGAGCAACTGACCGGCGATCACGAGACAGAGCGTCGCTGCGGCGTCGATGCGCGGAGCAAGAAACAGGTTGGCGCTTAGGAACGCCGCGCCAAGCGCCCCGCCCAGTAGAAGCAGGTAAAGCGGCGTGGCGGCGATATCGGACAAAGCAGGAAATTACCGGAACACCACGCCATCAACGAGGCAAAGGACAACCAAGCCGACCATGAACGAAATCGTCGTCGCTGCGATTGGGCCGCCGACGCTGCGGGCGAGCAGTGCGTTAATGCTGGTCTGGAGCGGAAACAATGCGCCGGCGATTACCGCGAGCAGAGCGAAAGCGATGTTCTGTTGCGTCAAGACAGCCTCCGGCGGGGCCGTCCGTCTTAACGAGGCAATTCTCGAAAGTCCTGCTGATTCCCCAAGCAAGCGCGCCACCTCTTCCCCAAGCAAGCGCGCCCGCTCGCATTTGAACGGCTCGACTTTGAACGGCTGAACCCCTCGTTACGTCTGACATGCCTCACAATAGAACGTCGACCGGCCCCCCTGCACGATCCGCCCAATCATGCCGCTGCAGCGCGCGTTGCCGCAGGCTATGCCTTCTCGATCGTAGACTGCGAACGAGTGCTGGAAATAGCCTAGCGTGCCGTCGGTCTGGCGGTGGTCGCGCAAGGTCGAGCCGCCCGCTTCGATTGCCGCTTGCAACACCGCGCCGATCGCCGTGGCGAGGCGCTTCATTTCCACTGACTTCAGTGTTCCCGCCTCGCGCAAAGGAGAGAGCCGCGAGCGGTGCAGCGCTTCGCAGACATAGATGTTGCCGAGCCCGGCGATGCGGCGCTGGTCGAGTAGCGCACTTTTAAGCGGCGTGCGAGATCCCGCAAGCGCCTCCCCAAGTCGCGCGGCGTTGAACTCACCGCCCAGCGGCTCCATGCCGAGATTGCGAAATAGCGCATGCGTCTCGAGGTCGCTGGTTTTGATTAGCGTCATATAGCCGAAGCGGCGAGGGTCGTTGTAGACCGCGCGCGCTCCGCCTTCGAAGGCGAACACCACGTGGTCATGCGCGGCCGCTTTCGACCGATCGTAGTGGAAAACCCCCATCGGCTCGTCGCCCTCGATGCGGAACGAGCCGGACATGCCGAGGTGGATCGCCAGCGTTTCGCCCGATTCGAGATCGGCGAGCAGATATTTTGCGCGCCGCCGCAGGTCGACGACACGCTGGCCCTCAAGCCGTTCGGCGAAGCGCTCGGGCAAGGGAAAACGCAGGTCTGGCCGTCGCGCCTCGACTTGCGTGATTCGGCCGCCGACAAACGTTGGGGCGAGGCCGCGCCGCACGGTTTCAACTTCGGGCAGTTCAGGCATGATCGCGAATTACCGCCAGAAACGCAGCCCCATATTTGGCGAGTTTGGCGTCGCCAATGCCGTGGACCTCGGAGAGGCCGCCAAGCGTCGCCGGTTTCGCCTTCGCCATCTCGATCAGGGTGCGATCGGGAAAGATTACATAAGCTGGCTGATTCTGCGCCCTAGCCATGGCCCCGCGCAGCGCCTTTAGCGCGGCGAGCAGATCGCCATCCGCCTCGCCGGGCAGCGGCGCCAACTTGCGCTCGCGCTTCGGCTTTGGCCCGAGCACGTCCTCGCGAAGCTGGAACGGGGCCTCGCCTTTCAGCACCTTGCGCCCCGCCTCTGTGACGATCAATTTGTCGCGATCGTCGCCGTCGCGATCGATCAACTTGGCCGATAGCAACTGGCGCAGCACGCCGCGCCAATCGGCGGGCGCTCGATCCTTGCCGACCCCGAAAGTCTTGAGTTGGTCGTGCCCGTGGCGTTCCACCGCTTCGGTCGATTTGCCTGAGAGAATATTGGCGAGGTGGCCAAAAAAGAAGCGCCCAGACGTGCGCATGACGGCGGAAATTGCTTTCTGCGCGTCGATACTGCCGTCGATCAGCCGTACGGCGCCCTGGCAGACGTCGCAGTTGCCGCAGGGGCCACAATCTTCGCCGAACATGCCGAGCAGCACCTGGCGTCGGCATCGCGCGCTCTCGCATAGCGTGATCAGATCTTCGAGCTTGCCGGTCTCGACGCGCTTGCGTTCGTCCGGCGAGCCGCCATCGAAAATCTGCCGCCGGCGCAGTTCCATGTCTCCGGCGCTGTAGAGCGTCAATGTGTCGGCAGGCAATCCGTCGCGACCCGCGCGGCCGATCTCCTGATAGTAGGATTCAATCGAAGACGGCATGTCGGCGTGAAATACAAAGCGCACGTCGGGCTTGTCGACGCCCATGCCGAAGGCGACTGTCGCGCACATGACCACGCCGTCCTCCTGCAGGAACGCATCCTGATTATGCGAGCGCACGTTCTGGTCGAGCCCCGCGTGATACGGCAGCGAGCGCCGCCCTTTTTCGGAGAATTCGCGCGCCAATTCCTCGGTGCGCCGTCGCGAGGCGCAATAGACGATGCCGCTCTCGCCACGATGAGTTTGCAGCCGTTCCCAGAGCTGGCGCGTGGCGTCGGTCTTTGGCCGCATGGCGAGAAACAGGTTTGGCCGGTCAAACGAGCGCACGTAAGTTCGGGGCTGCCGGTGGAACAGCCGCTGCTCGATGTCGCGCCGGGTCGGTTCGTCGGCGGTGGCGGTCACCGCGATCGTCTTGGGCCGCCCAAGCGCCTGTGCGGCCTCCTTCAGCCGCATGTATTCGGGGCGGAAATCATGCCCCCACTGCGAGACGCAATGCGCTTCGTCAATCGCGAACAGATCGACGCGGCTATGACTCAGCAATTCCAGAGTCTCCTCGCGCATCAGGCGTTCGGGCGCGACATAGAGCAGGCGCAGCGTTCGATTCTCGAGCGCGGCGTGGATCGATCGCCGCTCGACCGCGTCGGAAGCCGAATTGAGCGCGGCCGCGGAAACACCGAGTTCGCGCAACGAGGCGACCTGATCGCGCATCAGCGCGATGAGCGGCGAAACGACAACCGTGAGGCCGCCGCCGATCAGCGCGGGCAACTGGAACAGCAGCGACTTGCCGCTGCCGGTCGGCATGACCGCCATGACATCCTCGCCGGCGAGCAATGTGCGCAGGATTTCCTCCTGGCCGGGTCGAAAACCGGCGAACCCATAGACCCGCGTCAGCTCGCCGCGCGCTTTCTCGATCAGGCTATCCGCCGGATCGAGACTCATGGCCGGAAAACCGGTGTCCATTGCACGTCCTCGATATCGTCGGCGCCGCAGGCCAACATCATAAGCCGGTCGAAACCCAACGCGGCGCCGCTCGCCTCCGGCATGTAAGCCAGCGCGTCGAGAAAATCCTCGTCAAGCGGATAGACTTCCCCATAAATTCGCGCCTTCAGCGCCATGTCTTCCTCAAAACGGCGACGCTGCTCGGCAGAATCGGTCAGTTCGCCAAAGGCGTTGGCCAGTTCAACGCCGCAGGCGTAGAGCTCGAATCGTTCAGCCACGCGGGAATCGGCAGGGTTCAGCCGCGCGAGCGCCGCTTCGCTGGCGGGATAATCGGCGAGAAAGGTGGCGCGACCGAGTCCGAGATGAGGTTCGACCTTCTCCGATAATATGCGGCTGAAAATATCCGACCAGCTATCATCGGGCACGACCCGCAGCCCCGTCGCAACAGCGAGCGCCGCCAAGCGATTGCGGTCCGGTTCGCCGCGTCCGTCGGCCGGAAGGGTCTCGTAGAGGTCGATCCCTGCGAATCGCTTGAACGCATCGCGCGCGGTGAGCCGCTGCGGCGTGGCGAAGGGATCGGCCGTGCGCTCGCGAGAACGGAATTCGGTCGCGGCCCCCGCCTCTGCGGCAAGGGTCATGATCCGCGAGCAATCGCACATCAGCGAATCGAGCCCCTCGCCGACTCGGTACCATTCGAGCATAGTGAACTCAGGGGCATGGCGCGGTCCCCTCTCGCGGTTGCGGAACACCCGCGAGAGCGCGAAGATTTTGGTTTCGCCGGCCGCGAGCAGCTTTTTCATCGCGAATTCCGGCGAGGTGTGCAGATAGGCCGCGTGGGACGCCCCATCGTTTCCGATCATCCCCGTCGAAAATCCATGCAGATGCGTCTCGTTGCCAGGCGAGACCTGGAGCGCCGAGGGTTCGACCTCGATGAAGCCCTGCTCGGCGAAATAGGCGCGCACCGCTATCACCGCGCGGGACCGCGCGAGCAAACGCGGCCGGCGATCGATATGGCGGTGAGGCGCCCAAAACGGAGAGCGTTTTTCGGGCTGAATCGACAATTCGCTTCCGATCTGGTTTTTCACCGCGAAATCGTTATGTTGCGCCCGATTTGGCGCGTTCAGGCGCGACCGCCGCCTTTTTTCGGGCGGGCAGCTTCAAGGGAATGGGACCGTGAGAGTTATTGCAAGCTCGATTCGCAAGGGCAACATAATGGAGCGCGACGATGGCCAGCTCTGCGTCGTCCTGTCGGCGGAGAGCTTTCATCCTGGCAAGGGCACGCCGACCACGCAGATCGATATGCGTCGCCTGTCAGATGGCGTGAAGGTGACGGATCGGTTCAAGACCACCGAGCAGGTCGAACTCGCCTTCGTCGAGGACAAAAACTACGACTTCCTCTATTCCGATTCCGACGGCTATCATTTTATGAACACTCAGGATTACGAGCAAATCCAAGTGCCCAAGGACGTGATCGGCGATCAGGCGCAATGGCTGCAGGAGGGCATGAAGGTCATTCTTTCGGTCTTCAACGAGAAGCCGGTCGGCATTCAGTTGCCGCCGCGCGTCACGCTTGAAATTATCGATACGGAGCCGGCCACCAAGGGGCAGACCGCATCCTCGTCATATAAGCCTGCCAAGATGTCCAACGGCGCGCGCGTCATGGTGCCGCCGCACGTCCAGCCTGGAACCCGAATCGTCATCCAGACAGAAGATGGAAGCTACGTCGAACGCGCCAAGGACTGACGCGTTAAGTCTCTTTCAACAGGAAAGACGCCGCTATGCAGCTCGCTATGATTGGTCTCGGGCGCATGGGCGCCAATATTGTGCGCCGGTTGATGCGTGCGGGTCACCAATGCGTCGTTTACGATCGTGATCCCGCGCCCGGCGCGGCGCTGGCGAAAGAAGGCGCCATCGCGGTGACCTCGCTCATCGAGCTTGTAAACAAGCTGGAAACGCCGCGCGTGATCTGGGTCATGCTGCCCGCCGGCGCCCCCACCGAAGAGACAATCGACGCGCTGGTTCCCGCGCTCAAGGCCGGCGATACGATTATCGACGGGGGTAACACGTTCTGGCGCGACGACGTTCGGCGCGGCAAATCGCTGGAGGCGAAAGGCTTGCATTACGTCGACGTCGGCACCAGCGGCGGCGTGTGGGGCCTGGAACGCGGCTATTGTATGATGATCGGCGGCGACGCTGCCGAGGTCAAACGGCTCGACCCAATTTTCGCGGCGCTAGCGCCTGGCAAAGGCTCGATCGACGAGACCCCCGGCCGCGAGGCCCGCGACCCTCGCATCGAGCAAGGCTACATGCACGCGGGGCCGTGCGGCGCTGGGCATTTCGTCAAGATGGTGCACAACGGCATCGAATACGGGCTGATGCAGTCCTACGCGGAAGGCTTCGACATCCTGCGTAACGCCGATGTCACAAGCGTGGCGCCGGAACATCGCTTCACTCTCGACCTCGCCGATGTCGCCGAAGTCTGGCGCCGTGGCAGCGTCGTCACCTCCTGGCTGCTCGACCTCACATCGAGAGCGCTGGCGCAGGAAGAAAAGCTCGACTCCTATTCCGGCTATATCGAGGATTCCGGCGAAGGTCGCTGGACCATACAGGCGGCTCTAGACGAGGCCGTGCCGGCCGAAGTGTTGTCGGCCGCCCTGTTCACGCGCTTCCGTTCGCGCCAGAAGCACACGTTCGCGGAGAAGATCATTTCCGCGATGCGCAAAGGCTTTGGCGGTCATATCGAGCCCAAGAAGGAGTAACCTGGTTGGTCCGCGCGCTTGTGCGGAGCGTAGGACGAACATAAACTGGAGGCAGTCATGCCAACTCGTCGTTCGTTGCTCGTTTACACCGCTTTCGTGCTGCTTGGCGTTACGCCTGCGCTCTCCTTTGAAATTGAACCTTACACTCAGGCCAAGGCGGCCGCCGCGATCGCCTCGGGCAAGCCGGTCATCATCCATGTCTACGCACCCTGGTGTCTGCAATGCCATATCCAGAAATCGATTCTGGACGGGGTCAAGGACGACAAAGCCTATTCCGGCCTGAAGGTCTTCCGCGTCGATTACGACAACCAAAAGGATGTCGTTACCAAGCTCGATTGTCCACGCTCCACGGTGATCGCTTACAAGGGCGGCAAGGAATTGAAGCGCATGTCTTGGGGAGTTACGCAGGACTCGGTGGTCGAGGTGCTAAAAGCGGCGCTCTGACGCCATGCTGACCCTTCTTCTGGCTTTTATCGCGGGCGCTCTGACCATTTTCAGTCCTTGCGTACTGCCCTTGGCGCCGATCGTCGTTGCGGGCGGCCGGGCGGAAAACCCGTTGGGACCGCTGGCGCTCGCGGCGGGGCTCGCTGCGACTTTCGGGATTGCCGGCGGCGCGCTGGTAGCCGCGGGCGTCGAAGTCGGCGATTCCTGGATGTTGCGCGCCGTTGCGGCGGCACTGATGCTAGCGACGGGGCTGGTGCTGCTATTTCCGATTTTGCAGAACCGACTTGAGATGATTCTTGCGCCCATTGCTGGACTGTCCGAGTCGCTCGGCTCCCGGCTTCCGCGAGCGGGCCTGCTTGGGCAGTTCGCGCTTGGCGCTGTGCTCGCCTTCGCCTGGGCGCCCTGCGCCGGACCAACTTTGGGTGCAGCCTTCGCCCTGGCGGCGAGCGGTGGCTCGATGGGCTTTTCAATGCTGACCATGGCGATCTTCGCGCTCGGCGCTGCTTCGGCGCTGCTCGCCGCGGGCTACGGCCTCGGAAAGCTAGCACTTGGTCGATTACGCATCGCGGCTTCCGCAGGACGGATCGCGCTAGGCGCTGCGCTCACAATTGTCGGCGCCTTCGTGCTCACCGGCGTCGACCAGCGCGTCGAGGTTGTGTTGCTCGACGCCATGCCCAACTGGCTGGTGACCTTCGCGGGCCAACTTTAGCGCGGGCATGCCGCGTTTAAATGCTCCAAGTTCGAACGCACTTCGACAGACAATTATAGCGCGCCGCTCGGCCTTGCCTGCGAAACCGGACGAAGCGCCTCACGCGATTGCCGAGGCTGCCTGCCTCTAGCCTCGCCCGGCCTCCCAGCCGATGATCGCCTGTTTGCGCGCCAGTCCCCAGTGGTAACCCGTCAGTGCGCCGGAGCGTCCAAGAACGCGATGGCACGGCACTACGAAAGAGATCGGATTGCGTCCCACCGCTGCGCCGACGGCGCGGGCGGCCGTGGGCTGACCGATCTGCCGGGCGATGTCCGAATAGGTCGTTGCCTTGCCTAGCGGCACTTTGAGCAGCGTCTGCCAGACCCTCACCTCGAAATCACTGCCGATCATGACCACGCGCAACGGTGTGTCTTCGCGCCATAAGTCGGGATCGAAAGAGCGTCGTGCGAGCGACTCGGTCGCCGCGTCATCGCGCTCGAACGCCGCGCGCGGCCAGCGACGCCGCATATCCGCCAGCGCGGCATCGCGGTCTGCATCGTCGACGAAGCCGATCCCGGCGAGCCCTCGCGGCGCGGCGACAATGATCGCCTCGCCGAACGGCGAATCGTGGAAGCCGTAGCGCAGCGTCAGATCATGGCGGCGATAATCGCCTGGCGTCAGGCACTCGTGGGCGACGAACAGATCGTGCAGCCGGCTCGGGCTGGAGAGGCCGACGTCGTAGGCGACATCCAGCAACGTCGCCGATTCGCGCAGCAACTCGCGCGCTCGCTCGATCGTGATCGCCTGCAGGAACGCCTTTGGCGTCAGCCCCGCCCAGCGCTTGAAAACGAATTGCAGATGTGAGGGAGACAGGCCCACCTGCTCGGCGATTTCCTCGATCGACGGCTGATCGCGCCAGTGTGTGGAAATGAACTCGATCGCTCGCTTGACAGTGGGGTAGTCGGCGGAGGCGGGTGTGACGACGTCGAGCATGGCGAAAAGTCCGTTCGGTAGGCCGTTCTCCCGCTCGCGGGAGAGTAGGCCACACAATATTGGTCCGAAATTGCCGAACACGCGACCCGAAAACGACGGCTAGCGTTCGTCAACCACGGCCGACCAGCCCCATTCGAGCAGCGGCAGCGCGTCTTTCGCAAAGGCCACGAGATCGTCGATCACGGCGGGGCTCGCGAGCCGGTCAGCCTCTAGTGGCCGACTGACGATGATCGACTTCAGTCGCAGCGCCGCGGCGATTTCTTCGTCCTCAATTCCCTCAAAGCCGCGCGGATTGCGCTTCAGCGCATACTCGCGCGACAGGGCGAGGCCGTTCTTTTCAAGCTTCGTCAGCGTCTGCTTCCAAGCCTTTGGCGTACGCACCATCGCGGCGCGAACCCGCGCGAGACGTTCGGGTTCAAGTTGATAGAAGCCCGCCGCCGCGAAGCTGCCCTGCACGGAAACGTGGATATAAAAAAGCCCGACGTCGTTCTTCGCCCCGCCGCGCGTCAACACCGCCCCCGCTTCTGTCTTGTAAGGGCTCTTGTCCTTGGCGAAACGCACGTCGCGATAAATGCGAAACAGCGAAGCCTTGCGGTCGCCTTTGAGTGGGATTCTTGCTTTCGCGAAGGCGGCCGAGAGATCCTCGACCAGATCGCCCATCGGACCCTTGAGGTCCCCCTCATAAGTCGCCCGGTTGGCCTCAAACCATTCCTTGGTTTGATGAAATGCGAGAGCTTTGAGAAAGGGCAGCGCGTTTGGGCCGAGGCCTCGGAAAGGCATGACTTTAAGCTTTCCGGC
The DNA here is from genome assembly GCA_043746145.1 of Hyphomicrobiales bacterium. GTDB lineage: Bacteria > Pseudomonadota > Alphaproteobacteria > Rhizobiales > Beijerinckiaceae > Roseiarcus. The sequence continues at coordinate 9,244 of JAYTRP010000373.1, forward strand.
GATCTCGCCATGTGTGTGGCAATCAGACCAAAGCCGCCGGCTTTGGTCCCCCGTTCGCCCAGTCCAACAGTTCCACGATATGCACGACCGGCGTCGCCATGGCGGAACCGATCTGCGTCATACAGCCGATGTTGCCCGTCGCGATCACGTCCGGCTTCAGCCGCGCGAGGTTGGCGACTTTGCGGTCTCGCAATTGCGCCGCGATCTCGGGCTGGAGAATGTTGTAGGTTCCCGCTGAACCACAGCAGAGGTGCGCCTCGGCGGGCGTGCGCACCTGGAAACCGGCGCGGCGAAGCAGCGATTTAGGCGCTTCGAGAACGCGTTGCCCATGTTGTAGCGAACAAGCGGGGTGATACGCGACAACAAGCTTTTGCGGCGTGACGAAGTACAGTTCGAGCGAGGCGAGAAGCTCGCTGGGATCTTTCGCGAGCGCGGCGACGCGGGCGGCTTTGACGGCATAGGCGGGATCGTCGGCCAGCATGACGCCGTAATCCTTGATCGTTGCGCCACAGCCGGAGGCGGTGACGACGATCGCTTCCAGGCCGACGGTCTCGATCTCGCGCGTCCAGGCATCCACGTTGGCGCGAGCAAAGTCGAGCGCAGCTTTCTCGTGGCCCATATGATGCGACAGCGAACCGCAGCAGGTCTCGCCGCTCGACAGCACCGCATCGATTCCCGCGCGGTTGAGCAGGCGTATCATCGCTTCGTTGATCTCGGGCGCGAGCACGCTCTGCGCGCAACCCGTCAACACAGCCACGCGGCGCCTTTGCGCGCGCAGCCCCGGCGCCATGAATTCGGCGGGTCCCGACTTGCGGGCTGGAAGTCGCGTCGGAGCCAGCGCGAGCATGGCGGCTAGCCGCGATCCGATTCGCGGCAGGCGTGCGAGGATCGGCGTGAAAGGCTGGCCAAGTTTCGCCAGCGCCAGCGCGGCCCTAAATCGTTTGGGATAGGGCAGCAACCAATTCAGGATCGCCCGCAAAGCGCGATCGTCGGCGGGCCGCACGTAGCGCGTCTCCACAAGCTCTCGCGCGTGGTCGATCAAGCGGCGGTAGTCCACGCCCGAGGGACAGGTGGTCATGCAGGAAAGGCAGGAAAGGCAGTGGTCCAACGGCTCGACGTCGTGCGCGTCAGGCGCCCGGCCGGTCTCAAGCAGTTCCTTGATCAGATAGATGCGGCCTCGCGGAGAATCGCGCTCGTCGCCGCCAATGACATAAGTGGGGCATGTCGCCGTGCAGAATCCGCAATGCACGCAGGAGCGAATGATCTTTTCGAGCCCCCGCGTCTCGGGATCGGCGAGTTGCTCGTCGGTGAAATGGGTCTGCATCTTATCTGTTCATGCTTTCAGACGCCCGCGTACATTCGGCCAGGGTTGAACTTGGCCTCGGGATCGAGGCTCGCCTTCACGCCCCGTGTCAATCGGGCGAGTCCCGCCGTCATCGGTTCGAACACATCCAGACGCTCGCGCAAATCGTCGGGCGCCCGCATCAAGGTCGCGTGGCCGCCGAGTTTCGCTGCGATTTCGCGCAACTCCAGCGCCGCCTTCTCGCTCGGGTCGGTCGTTAGCCAGACGAGGCCGCCGCCGCCATCGAGCAGCGATACGTGGACCAAAGCGCCCAGCGCCGCGACTAGCTCCGCGCCTTGCGAGGGCTTGACGCTCACGCGCCATACCGCCCTGTCGCGCGGCTCTGCCAGAAAGCTCGCGTCGCGAATCGCGCGCCACATCTTTGCCGAGGCTTCGCCCCACAGGGCGTGCTTGGCGCCGAACCCTGCAAGGCGTTCAATCAGGCGCTCGGCGCGATGTTTGACCGAGTCCTCAAATCCCTCCACGCGCAGCAGTGTGCGCGGGAACTCGCGCCCCATGCCGGCGTGAATCGTCGCCGCGGCGGTTACGAAATAGGGTGAGCCGAGCGCCGCCGCCATCGCCGCTACCGCCGCCGCATCATCGATCCGCCGGATCACCACCGTCGCCTCCGCGCGCGGCGCCGGCAGCAGCTTGAACGTCGCCTCCAGGATCAGGGCCAGCGTGCCGTGCGCGCCGCACTGAATTTTCACGAGATCGAGTCCCGTGACATTCTTGGTCACGCGGCCGCCAGAGGTGAGAATTTCGCCCGCGCCATTGATAAATTTCAGGCCCAGCACGCTGTCGCGCACACCGCCCGCGCTGATGCGCCGAGGCCCCGCGAGCGCCGTCGCAACGAGGCCGCCGACCGTGGGCTCGCCTGTCGAGCCATAGAGCTCGCGCGGATCCATCGGCTCAAACGGCAGCATCTGCCCTTTGGCGGCAAGCACTGCCTCGATCTCGGCTACCCGTGTGCCAGCGCGGGCGCGCAACGTCATCTCGGCCGGCTCGTGAAATACAATTCCCCTCAGCTTCGCGGTCGAGAGCCGGCGCGGCGCAGCGAACGGGCGGCCAAATCCCGCACGTGTTCCCCCGCCTGCGATATCGAGGGCGCCGCCGGCCCGAACAAACTCGGCGGCTTCGGCGTCGTCAGCGGGCGCGAAAATCTCGACGCTCACGCCGCGCGATCCTCGAGCGGGAACACCTTGGCGGGATTAAACCGGCCGCCGGGATCGAACACCGCCCGCACGCGCTTCTGCTGCGCGATTTCAGCGGGCGTGAATTGTGCGTGCATCAGGTCGCGCTTTTCGATCCCGACGCCATGCTCGCCGGTGAGGCAGCCGCCGAGTTCGACAGACATGGCGAGCACCTCCTCGCCTGCCCGCTCAGCCTTGTCCTGCTCGCCGGCGTCATTGACGTTGTAGAGGATCAACGGATGCATGTTGCCGTCGCCGGCGTGAAACACGTTGGCGACGCGCAGGCCGTAGGCGGCGACAATTTCGCCGACCCGCCGCAGCGCTTCGGGCAGACGACTGGTGGGCACCGTGCCGTCCATGCAGATGTAGTCCGCGATGCGGCCGGTCGCGCCAAACGCAGACTTGCGGCCCTTCCAAATTTGCGCGCTCTCGATCGCGGACATGGATTCGCGGATCACGCGCACGCCATGCTCCCTCGCAATCGCCGTGATGCGCGCGAGGTCGGCGTCGATCTCGGGTTCGCTTCCCTCGACCTCGATGATCAGCATCGCCTCGACGTCGAGGGGGTAGCCGGCATGGGCGAAATTCTCGGTTATCTCAATGGCGAGCTTGTCCATATATTCCATGGCGACCGGGATCGCACCAGCGGCGATGATGGCGGCGACGCAGCGGCTCGCATCCTCGGCCGAGTCGAACCCGAACAGAACCGGACGGGCGGCTTCCGCGAGGGGCAGCAGCCGCACCCAGGCCTCGGTGACGATTCCGAGCTGGCCTTCGCCGCCACACACAAGTCCCAGGAAATCCAGGCCCGGACAATCCAGCGCCGGACCGCCGATGTCGACGACCTCGCCGGCCGGGGTGACGAGGCGCACGCCAAGCAAATTGTTAATCGTGACGCCATATCGCAGGCAATGCGCCCCGCCTGAGTTCATCGCGATATTGCCGCCGATCGTGCAGGCGAGCTGTGATGATGGATCGGGGGCATAAAAGAAGCCGTCCGGCGCGACCCGTTCCGAAATGGAAAGGTTCGTCACCCCCGCCTCCACTCTGGCGTAACGGTCGGCGAAATTGATTTCAAGAATGCGGCTCATCTTGGAGAGGCCGATCACCACGGCGTCCTCTTGCGGCACGGCGCCGCCAGAAAGCGAGGTTCCAGCGCCGCGCGGCACGACATTGACCCCCTGATCGCGGCAATAGCGCACCGTGCGGGCGACCTCCTCGGTCGTGCGCGGCAGAACGACGGCAAGCGGCGACCGGCGGTAGGCGGTCAGCGCGTCGGTCTCGAACGCACGCCGTCCCGCTTCGTCGACGATCAGGCATTCCGGCGACAGGAATTCGCTCAAACCGGCCCGGATCGCCTCGGCGCGGGCGAGGATACCCTGATCGAGCTTGGGAAACGCGATCCGCGACATGAGGTCTCCTCCAATCGGCCGGGGCTCTCGATGGCGCGCCGGAACGTGTCAGCCTATCAGATTTCGGTAGGGACGGCCAAAGCGTCTAGATCAGCACCGGCAGCGCCGTCATGCCCTCGACGCCGAACACGCGCTGGTAGCGCTCGATTTCAGCAGGTGGCCCCATCAGCTTGTTGGGGTTGTCGGACAGCTTGACGGCGGGACGCCCTTCGACGTCGACAACTTTGCACACCAGTGAAATCGCACGCAATTCTCCATCGACGCCCGCCGGAGCGCAGCCGGAAAAATCATTGGTGAGGTTGGTGCCCCAGCCGATCGACACAGTGATCGCGCCGCGTAGCGCACGCGTGGCGGCCTCGATCGCGTCGACGTCCAGCGCATCGGAGAGTACGATCAGTTTTTCGTGCGGGTCACGCCCGCGCTGTTTCCACCATTCGATCAGCTCCCAAGCAGCGGCGACCGGCGATTTCGAATCGGGCCGCGCGCCCTTCCAGTCAGCAACCCAGTCGGGCGCCCGTTGCAGGAACGAGGTGGTGCCGAAGCAATCGGGCAGCACGACTAGCAAATTGCCGCCATACATCTTCGACCAGTCGCGCAGCACCTCGTAAGGCGCCTCGCGCAACTCCCGGTCGGAACCGGCGAGCGCGGCGTAGACCATCGGCAATTCATGCGCGTTAGTGCCGATCGCCTCGAGCCCCGTGTCCATTGCGTGCTTGACGTTGGAGGTGCCGATGAAAGTGTCCCCCAGGCCCTCCTGCATCGCCTCGACGCACCAGCGTTGCCAGAGGAACCCGTGTCGCCGCCGGGTGCCGAA
>JAYTRP010000374.1:0-4676 GCA_043746145.1 Hyphomicrobiales bacterium
CAGAAGCGGGTAATCCATGAGCGCGGCATTTAATAAGGCCCAGCTCTCCGCCGACAGCGGTCCTAACGGAATCCCTAAGCCCAGGCCCTGCGAGAATTCCACCCGCGTCTCTGCGCCATGAACACCGCTGGCTGGGAGGCGAAGCGGCGCAAACAATTCATCGATGTCAGAAAGAGTTCGGCCGCTAACTAGCGCCAACGCGCCCGATAGAATCGAACTAGCGCGAACGAGAGAAGTTTTCAGTGTTTCTGGAACTGTGACGGCCGCCGGCGTTGGCGCTAAGTCTAACAGCGTGCCATCCACATCAAGAAACAAAGCAACGGGTCCGCTTTTGACCAACTCGGAAAATTCTTCGAGATCTACAAGTCCCGAGTGGGGTGTGACCTTTAGAGACGCAGCGGTACGGCTCATAGCCCAGCACCTATCGAGTCGGAAACTCGCATTATATCCCCCGTTTTCGGATTGGCCACGGCAAATTCATGCGAAGCTTTTTACCAACGTCCTTGCGGGCGTAAAGGTTCCGGCTTGCCCGATATCGACCCTGCGCGGGCATGGTTCAACATGATCTAGCAAGACCTTCTAATTGTATTACGGTTATTGAACGGCATGCAATGCGCATGCGGCAAAGTAAAAGCAATCGGCGCAATTCTCAGTTATTTAAAATACGTATAATGATATTGAATTGTCAGATTGCTTCGCGTTACAAGACAATTGAGCCGAAGTGCTGAGAAAGTCGCGCTTCGGCTTCCGGGCTAATAATCGTTACGACCTGCAAATCGCCAGACGCCTTTAACACGCGAACAGAAACGTGGGAGCCAGTCTGGTGAAGCTCAACATCAACCTTAGCGCCGCCGAGCGACAATTGCCGAAGAGTTAGTTCCTCAAACGCGGGAGGAAGCTGCGGATTTCGAAACCTGACCTCGCGAGTTTTGGCATCAAACTCAAGGCCTACCATGGTCTCAATCACCATGAACAACGCGCCGGCCGACCAAGCTTGCGGGGCACAGGCGACGGGATACAAGGTTGGCCCGTTTCCAGACCGGCGACGAAAACCACAGTAGAGCTCGGGCAGTCTTCGCAATTCCATGTAGCTCGCCGCAGCGAACATTGCTTCAAACACTTTTACGACGTGGTGATGAAAGCCGTAGCGCGCAAGTCCCAGAGCTATCAGCGAGTTATCATGCGGCCAGACAGACCCGTTGTGATAAGACATTGGGTTGTAGCGAGCCTCTCCCTCCGCCACCGTGCGTATTCCCCAACCAGAGAAAAAGTCGGGCTCCAACAGCGCATCCGCGACCTTTTTTGCGCGGTCCGGACGAACAATTCCTGACCACAACAACTGTCCTGCATTCGATGTTCTAACGCGGCAAGGCTTCTTGTCGCCATCGAGAGCCAAAACGTAAAATCCCAGATTTTCGCACCAGAAATGGTCTTCAAAGTTCTTGGCTAGATCCTCAGCCTGCTTCTCCCATTTCGCAGCGAGGCTCTCATCACCTAAAAGGCGAGCGCAGCGTGCTCCCGCAAGCTTTGCGGCGAAGGCGTAGCCTTGGACTTCGCAGAGTGCGATCGGTCCTTGCGCCAATTCGCCATCCTCATGAAAAATCGCGTCAAACGAATCTTTCCATCCCTGATTACGCAAGCCGTGTTGCAGACCTTCTCCCGCGACGACGGCGCCATATTCGATAAAACCGTCTCCGTCGACGTCACCGTAGTTCTCCAACCATGACAGCGCCAGAACCGCCGCTGGCCAGATTGCCCGCAGAGTACTGGTGTCGCCTGTTCGTTTTACGTAGGCGCCTAACAAGATGACAAATAGCGGAGTGGAGTCGACCGATCCGTAATAAAGACCAAACGGCACTTCTTTCAACGCGGCCATTTCTCCGCCGCGCATCTCGTGCAGAATTTTGCCTGGTTGAGCGTCAGCGCTGGCGTCGACTGTTTTTGCCTGCAAGTCCGCCAGCCGCAATAGAACGCCTCGCGCCATTTCCGGGTCGCACCACAACATTTGCAAGGCGGTGATCATTCCGTCTCTGCCAAACGTCGTAGAATACCAAGGAATTCCCGCATAGGGATAAATACCCTCCTTAGTCGTTGTGCTCAAAATGCAAAGATCAGCCATCGCGCGGCGGATCGCTTCGTTAAACACGCCATTCGATGTTTCGACTGAGCCTGAGCGCCGCGACACCAATCTACGATCACGATAGGCAGCCATCAGCCCCCGGAAGAAACTGACGGAAAACGGAGCTGTCTCCCCGTGGCATTCGACCGCAATAAATACATTTCGAGAGGCGCCCCGCGGCAACGTCAACCGAAATACAGCCGCGTTTTCGCTTAACTGATCGGGAGCAGGGTCAAACTGCAAAAGCGCAGTTCGGGGCGCTTTATCTAAGCCTGCATAATCGTAACGAACCTTAGACCCATTCTGGACCGAGTCTCGCATCGTTCCACGTTGCGTACGACGCTGACCGCGGGCCTCAAATAAGTCGGCAAAGTCGCTGCTGAACGAAATGGTAATCGTGAGTTTGATAGTCTCCTCGCCATGATTGACGACCGAGACACGCTGATGCGCTACGCCTTTCCAGAGGTAGGATGTTCGTACGATATGAATCGTATCGCGCGGCAACGTGATGTGACCGTCAAAATAAAGGTCGGGATTTGTAAGGTCCGCAGTCATGGTGAGATTGTCATCTCTAACGCTCGAACCCAGCAGTAGAGGTTGCATCCCGTTGATCAGCAATTCAAGGCGCGAGAGATAACGGGTGTCATGATCAAATAGACCGTCCGGCCCGCCCGCGGAGGCTCCCATATCGCCAAAACTATCAAAAACCGCGAACGTATCGCCATGCTTCAGGACCCGTCGCGGACGGGCTGAAGGACCAACCGCTGGTATATAGAAAGGCGCTTCCTCGACGGTCCCCCGAACGTCGCTGTTTGCGGGCATATCAGCGTCAATTAGCATGCGGATCGGCGCCATTGGCAAGGTGATGCGGGCCAATCTCCATCGCAGGCGCGAGCCAAATAGGCGCCATGTTACTTTCGTTTCCACTCACCATCCGCTCGTAGAGCCGGACATAATCAGTTGCCATCCGTCGAGCAGAGAATCGCTCATCAAACTTGCGCCGAACTGCACGCCGATCCATGCGCAATACTTCTGGCAATGCCGCGATGGCTTCGGCCATGGTGTCGACGACGCGTCCGGTTACGCGATCGTCAATTACTTCCGACACAGACCCGCAACGAAACGCCAAAACCGGGGTCCCGCACGCCATGGCTTCGATCATCACCAAGCCAAACGGCTCGGGCCAGTCGATTGGAAAGAGCAACGCTCGGGCTTCCCCGAGGAACTTCCCTTTTTGAAGTTCGTTAATTTCACCAATAAACTCGACCCCTGGACCCGTTAACAAAGGTTGTATGACTTCGTCGAAGTAGGCCTCATCGGCTTTGTCGACCTTAGCGGCGATCCTGAGAGGAATACCCAGCGATTTCGCAATCTCGATTGCCCGATCGGGTCGTTTCTCGCGGGAAATGCGCCCAAGAAATGCGAGATATCCGCCACGCGGCTCAATTGTCGCTGGCAGAAGATCAAGCGGAAGCCCATGATAAACCGTGCCAAGAAAATTCGCATCTGAGATGGGATCACGCTGCGAGTTCGATATTGAAACCAGCGGCATCTCGGGGATCGCGCGGTACAGGCACTGCAAGTCGGTAAGGTCCTGTCGACCATGCAAAGTCGTTATCGTCTTATGCGACATGTCGCGAAATAACGGCGCTTGAAGTACGTCAATATGAAAATGCAAGACATCGAAATCTGCCGCCTGCCTTCGCACTTTATCGAGCATAACCATGTAATGAGGAACGTAATCTTTAACGGCTGGATTGAGTCGCAGCGCCTGCTCGGTACAGGGAACCAGTTTCGCTGAAGTCACCGAATCTGCGCTTGCGAAAAGAGTTACGTCATGGCCCATACGGACCAGTTCTTCGGTAAGATGTGAGACTATTCGTTCAGTGCCCCCGTAAAGTCTAGGTGGCACACTCTCCATGAGCGGCGCTACTTGCGCAATTTTCATGTTGCCCTCTTACAAGCTGAAGACGCAAGCAGCGTCTCGTAACAACTCGGGAGATCCGTTTTTCTTAAGTCGGCTTTGGTCGGCTCGGCATCTAACCAAAATTCCCTAGTTTCGTTCCATATGCGGCGCCGCATCGAGATGAAACGCGGCGCCGCAAAGCTTCAGCCCATTGGCGGGATGTGGTCGCGCGCACGTCCCCCAACGGTAGCCATGTAACTAGCGGCAAAGGCGCCAGTCAGCAGAGCAATAAACGTCCACAACGCAACATAGACACCCGTCTTGCGTGCCGCGTCCGCAGCCGTCTTCAGCTTCGCTTCAGCCTCGTCGCGCGCGGATTGCGCTTGCCCCAACACATCCTCCACGCGCTTTTGCGCATCAGCGGGGTTTAGACCTGCGTGGGCAGCGACAAGCTGCGCAAGGTAGCTTCGATCGGCGGGGGGAACAGACCCAGCCATGGCGTCATGCGCGAGGATTTGCGTGGCTTCCGCCGTCTGACTTCCCTGTGTGTCTGACCCTGGGCGATCCGTGCGGAACAGTAGACCCGTGACATAGCCCGTGTCGGCGGAAGGATTGCTTGCCGTATTGGCCGCCGCTTGCGTAGCACCCTGA
>JAYTRP010000375.1:0-13993 GCA_043746145.1 Hyphomicrobiales bacterium
TCCGAATCGTCACGCCGCGAAGCACGGATACCGCAGGCCGCGCGGCGCCGAAGACGCGTCGGCCGCCGCCGAACGTGACCTCCAACTCCTGCGCGACGAGTAGGTCTTGGGTCATAGCGCAGCGGCTTGCGCGTTTGCGGCGAATTGCGCGCGCAAGCCGGCGAACACCGCTTCCGGCACCGGCCGCAGCCCCGCGTCGGGCCGATCATATCGGGGACAAGCCTCTATCAGCGCGCGCGTGTAGGGGTGTTGCGGGCGCTCCAGCAAGTCGGTCGCGCGGCCTTCCTCGACGACCCGGCCGCCAAACAACAGTGTCACATGATCGCAGATCTGCGCGACCACGCCGAGATCGTGCGTGACGAAGATCACCGCTGTGCCGTGCGCGGCCTGCATCGCGCGAATTAGCCGCAGAATCTGCTTCTGCACCGTCACGTCGAGCGCCGTGGTCGGCTCGTCGGCGACGATCAGCGCAGGTTCAAGCGCGAAAGCCGCCGCGATCAGCACGCGCTGGCGCATGCCGCCGGAGAGTTCGTGGGGAAAGCTGCGCAGCACGCGCTCGGGCTCGCGAATATGCACTTCGGCCAGCAACCGCAGCGCGACCTCTCGCGCCGAGCGCGCGTCCTTACCGCGCCATAGCCGCAAGCCGTCGGTCAACTGTCCCTCGATGCGACGGCCCGGGTTCAACGCGGTCATCGGGTCCTGCGGGATCAACGCGACACGCTCGCCGATTAACCGGCGCACCGACGCTGCCGGCGTGGTCAGCAGATCGCGTCCCTCGAAGCGAATTTCGCCGGAAGTCACGCGCACGCCGCCTGGCAGGATGCCGAGAATCGCTTTGCCAATAGTCGACTTGCCGGCGCCGCTCTCGCCAACCAACCCGCGCGTTTCGCCACGTTCGACGGTCAACGAAACGTCGCGTAGAATCGGCGCGGCGTCGCGCTCGGAGATTGCGCTCAGTCGAGAGACTTCGAGCAGCGGCGCGATCATCGCCGCATCACCGGATCGAGCGCGCGTCGAAGTCCTTCGCCGAGCATATTAAAGGCGAGCACGGTAAGGAAAAGCATCGTCAGCGGCTCCGCTAGAATCCACCAACCCTGATGCAATTGCTGCCGCCCCTGCGCGATCATGCCGCCCCAGGTCGGCGTATCCGAGGATACGGAGAGACCAACAAAGGAGAGAATCGCCTCGATGATAACAGCGATTCCCATTTCCAGACTGATCAGCGCAATCAGCGTCGGAAGCACGTTGGGAAATATTTCTCGTGCGAGGATGCGCATTTGCGAAAAGCCGATCGCGCGAGCGGCGGTGACGTAGTCCGCGCTGGCTTGCGTCATCGTCTCCGCCCGAACGACGCGGCAGAAGCGAGTCCAATCGATGATCGCGATGGCGGCGATCACCGAGGTCACGCCCGAGCCGATCACAGCAACCAGCAGGATCGAGAGCAGGACGGGCGGAAACGCCATCCAGATCTCGACCAATCGCGAGATCGCCGCGTCGACCCAGCCCCGCCGCCATCCCGCGATCAGGCCGAGCGTCGCGCCGATCAGCGCCGCGATGCTGGAGGCGACGAACGCCACCGTCAGCGCCACGCGCGAACCATAGATCACGCGCGAGAGCGCGTCGCGGCCGAGGTCGTCGGTGCCGAGCCAGTGCCCCGGCTCCGCGCCAGCGATCCAAGCGGGCGGCGTCACGCCAATCATGATGTCCTGTTCGAGCGGGTCCATCGGCGCGATCCAGTGCGCGCCAAGCGCAAGCACGATCAGGAACACGATAAAGCCGCCGCCCGCGACGACCTTCGCGTCGGCAAGGCAGGCCCATAGCCAGTCCCACCGCCGCCGCGCGACCTGGGGCAGGGCGCTCGCTATGGCAGCGTCAACCATGCCGCAGCCTGGGATTGGTCGCGACGACGAGCCAGTCGACAGCCATGTTGATGACGATGAACAGCGCGCCAAACACCAGCGTCAGCCCCTGAATCAACGGCAGGTCTCGATTGATGACGGCGTCAATCGCCATATTGCCGATGCCAGGATAGGAAAATATCCGCTCGATGATGACCGTGCCGCCGATCAGGAACGTGAACTGCACGCCGGTCAACGCGAGCGTCGGCGCCACCGCATTGCGCAGGGCTTCCTGCAGCACCAACCGCAGTTTCGACATACCCTTGAGCCGCGCGAGCAGCACGTAATCCTGCACCATCGCCTCGCGCAGCGATTCCTTGAGCACGCGCGTGATAATGGCGGCGAGCGGCAGCCCGAGCGCCAGCGTCGGCATGATCATGTGACGCAGCACATCGAAGAACACGGCAAAGCGCAGCGTAGCCAAGCTCTCGATCAGATAGAACGGCGTCGCGAACTTCGCGTCGAGCCCAGGGTCGATGCGTCCCGAAAGCGGCAGTACGGGCGCAAACACGCCAAACACCAGCACGAGCAGGAAGGCCCAGATGAAATCAGGCACGGCGAGAAATAGGCCATTGACCCCGTCGAGCAGCGGCGCGGCAAAGGTCCCGCTTAGCAAGGTCGCGAAAATCGCGATCACGCCGCCGAGCATTGCCGCGAACAAGAGTGCGGCGAAGGCAAGTTCCAGCGTCGCGGGCAATCGTTCGGCGAGTAGTTCGAGCACATGACGGTGCAGCGAAATCGATGTGCCAAAGTCGCCGCGCGCGAGATCGCCGACCCAGACGGCAAACTGCGTGGGAACGCTGGAATCGAGCCCGTAGTGCGCGCGTAACGCCGCGATGTCGGCGGGCGACGCGCCGGGCGAAATCATCATCGCGATCGGGTCGCCGGGAACCACCCGCAGCAGCACGAAAATGATGACGGCGACACCAATGAGGGTGATCGCCGCCATGCCTAGCCGATGGACTATGCCCGAGGTCATGTTCACGAGGGCAGGCGCGCGCGCGAACCGTCGCGAGCGCGCCTCGTCACGCCTTCGAAACCAGCTTCGGCTCCAAGGCGCCGGCCCCGTTCGCCTTCACTTTCAGCGACGACTTGAACACGATCGGCTGCCAGTACTGGATCAGCGGGATCACATATCCCTTCTCCGCGATATATTTGTCGACCGCCTTCCAACCGGCGATGCGCTTGGCCTCGTCCTTCTCGCCCCACAACGGCCCAATCATGGCGTCGAGGTCTGGTGATTTCCAAGCGGAATGCGGCGAGGGGGAGAACATCGCAAAGCCGGTCGAAGTCGTGGGATCGCCGATTGCATTGCCCCAGTTGTAGAACGCCATCGGCGCGAGCTTGTGCGCGGCGCGCAGCTCGTAATGTTTGGCGATCTCGTAAACCTCGATTTCGGCGTCGATCCCAACCTTGCGCCACATGCCGACAATCGCCTGGATCATCTCATAGTCTTTCGGCTTGAAGCCGCGCGTCGTCTGGATCGTAAACTTGACGGGCTTCTCTGGCGAGTAACCGCTCGCGGCGAGCAGCTTCTTCGACATTTCCGGATCGTAGGCAACTTTGATCGAGGGGTCGAAGGCGGCGTAGCCGGGCGCATCCAGGGTGTCGATTGCTGTGGAGTAGCCCCGAAGCAAGCGCTTGACGATCGAGGCTTTGTCGATTGCATGGATCGCGGCGAGCCGAACATTCGGGTCAAGCATCGCCTTGTCGACATTGGTGATGAAGATCATGCCGATGTCGGAGACGGGCTCACACACCCCAGCGAGGCCCGACTTCACCCGTAGGCGATCGTATTCCTCGTAGGGAATTTCCAGCGTCACGTCGGAGGAGCCGCTCTCGATCTCGGCGACGCGGCTAGTGCCATCGGGAATGAACTTGAAAATCACAGTCTCGAAGGCGGGCTTCGGACCCCAATATTTGTCGTTGCGCTTCAGGCGCAGGAACGCATTGCCCTGATACTCGTCGACCATATACGGCCCCGCGCCGATCGGCTTCTTCTCGAAGCCATCCGCGCCTACCTTGGTGTAATAGGTCTTGGGCAGAACGAAGCCGGTGAGGAAGCCCATCCACATGAAGATCGTCGGGTCGAAGGTCTTCACATCGGCATTGACGCGCTGGCCATCGATCGTGAAGTTGGTGATCGAGCCCCAGACGAACGGCACGGGGCTGCCATTCTTCGGATCGCCCGCGCGCTCGATTGACCAGACGATATCCTCGGGCGTCAACGGCGTGCCGTCGTGCCAGACGACGCCCTCGCGCACATCCATCCAAACTTTGGTCTTGTCGTCGTTCCAACCCCATTTGGTCAGCAGGCCAGGCGCGAACGACAAGTCGGTGTTTTGCTCGATGTATTGATCGAAAATCGCGCGATAGATCGCTTGGATGCCCGGGTTGACCGAGGACCCGCCGATGGTCGGATCGAACGCGGGCAGGTTGACGTTGAAAGCGATCGTCAGCTTGTCACTGGCCTGAGCGCCGGCGGCCCCGCCAAACAGCAGTTCCGAGATAAAGCCGGCGCCCCCGAGGGCGAGCGCTTGGCGTCGATTGACCTGGACCATGCAGAACTCCCACCAAATCCGTTGCAACCAGCCGTCTCACGACGCCCTATAGCGCGTGTCGGCATAGATCAATCGCAGCAAGCGCGCAGCCAGCCCACTCGTCAAGCAAGACGCCCGCCGAACCCGCATTCCTACCAAGCATGCAGCTTCACACTTCAGATACATGCAGTTTCATATATAATTCCAAGTCACAAACACATGTCAAGGGTTTCAATAGTCTCGAAACGGCCTATTTCCTGGCCTAACCAAGCTAGACGTTCGCCGCGACTATCGCCCGTTGACAAGTCTGCGGCGGAAAAAATATGCTTATGCACATGAATTGTGCGCGCCGCTGACGGAGCGCGACGGAGAATTCGAATGGCGGAACGCTCGTTCGCTCGCGAAGTCGAGGATTTGAAGCTAGGCGCCGGCGAGGTCTTCCGTGGCGAGGGCATTCTCGCGATCACCAAAGCCTTGCTGCAATCAGGTGTATCTTATGTCGGGGGCTATCAGGGCTCGCCGATCTCGCATCTGATGGACGTGCTCGCCGACGCTAAGGAAGTGCTTGCGGATCTGGGCGTGCATTTCGAGACCTCCGCGTCCGAGGCGACGGCCGCGGCGACGCTCTCAGCCTCCGTCATGTATCCCATTCGCGGCGCGGTGACGTGGAAGTCGACGGCGGGCACCAACGTCGCCGCGGACGCGCTGTCCAATCTTTCCTCGGGCGGCGTGACCGGCGGGGCGTTGATCATCATCGGCGAGGACTACGGCGAGGGCTCATCGATCATGCAGGAGCGCAGCCATGCCTTCGCGCTCAAATCGCAAATTTGGTTGCTCGACCCGCGCCCGCACCTGCCGACGCTAGTGCGTATGGTTGAGGAAGGCTTCGAACTGTCAGAAGCGACCAGCACACCAGTCATGCTGGAAGTGCGCATCCGCACCTGCCATGTGCACGGGCATTTCGTTTGCAAGGACAACCAGAAGCCGAAGTTCACTTTGCGTGAGGCGCTGGAGAATCCGGTGCGCGACGTCAACCGCATCGTGCTTCCGCCCGCCTCCTTCGTACACGAGAAGGACAAGCTCGAGCGCCGGATGCCGGCGGCGATCGAGTTCGTTAAATCGCACAAGCTCAACGAGTTCTTCGGACCAGCAGAGGGCGAGGTCGGAATTATCGCGCTCGGCGGCATGTACAACACGACAATGCGCGCTCTTCAATATTTGGGGCTCGCCGACGCTTACGGCGCCTGCTCCGTTCCTTTGTACGTGCTCAACGTCGCCTATCCGCTCATCGAAGATGAGATGATCGAGTTCTGCCGCGATAAGAAGGCGGTGCTGATGATCGAGGAGGGGGCGCCCGAATATATCGAGCGCGACCTCAACACCATCCTGCGGCGGCGCGACATCCAGACGCGAATCTCCGGCAAGGACGTGCTGCCGATGGGCGGCGAATATACGGCGCCGGTGCTGACCAAAGGCTTGCGCGAGTTCATCGCCAAATATGCGCGCGAGTTGCTCGGAAACGAGCCGCCGCCGCCCGATCCCGGCCATGTGCTGGCCGACCCCAGAGTGAAGTTGCTTGCCGAAACCGTGCCGCCGCGTCCTCCGGGGTTCTGCATCGGCTGTCCCGAACGGCCCATCTTCGCGGCGATGAAGTTGGTCGAGCAGGAGTTGGGGCAGCATCACGTATCGGCTGACATTGGTTGCCACCTGTTCTCGATCCTGCCGCCGTTCAATATTGGCGCCACCACGATGGGCTACGGGCTCGGCCCGGCTTCGGCCTCCGCGTTCAACGTGCCGGCGGGGAAACGAGCGATCTCGATGCTGGGCGACGGCGGCTTTTGGCACAACGGCCTTGCTTCCTCGATCGGCAATGCGGTGTTCAACAAGCACGACGGCGTCACGCTGATCGTTGACAATTTCTACTCGGCTGCCACGGGCGGACAGGATATTTTGTCCTCACGCGCGATCAATCCCGGCCGCAGCACCAACAACAGCATTGTCGACGCCGTGCGCGGAATCGGCGCGCGCTGGGTCAGGCAAATTTATCGCACTTACGACGTCGCCGCGATGCGCGACGTGCTGCGCGAGGCTCTGACGACCACGGATTCGGGCCCGAAGATCATTGTCGCTTCGTCCGAATGCATGCTCAACAAACAGCGCCGCATAAAGCCGCTGATCGCCGAGGCGATCAAGTCCGGCAAGCGCGTGGTGCGTGAGAAATTCGGCGTCGACGAGGATATTTGCACCGGCGATCACGCGTGCATCCGACTTTCCGGCTGCCCTTCGCTGTCCGTCAAACTGACCGACGATCCGTTTAAGGACGATCCGGTAGCGTCAATTGACGAGACTTGCGTGGGCTGCGGAAACTGCGGCGAAGTGGCCGAGGCGGCCGCGCTCTGCCCCTCGTTCTATCGCGCCGAGATCGTCATCAATCCAACCAAGTTCGACCGCTGGCTCGATCGGGTCCGCAGTTCGGTGATCAATTGGTTGGAGACCCGCCGCAACAGGGGCCGCGTGCGCTTCGCGGGAGAGGCCGCTTGAGCGAACCCAGCGTCCGCCTGCCGAGCGGCATGACGCCACGCATCTCGCTGGCGATCCTCGCCATGGGCGGGCAGGGCGGCGGCGTACTCGCCGATTGGATCGTCGCGCTGGCGGAAGCTGAAGGCTGGGCGGCGCAGTCGACCTCGGTGCCAGGAGTCGCGCAACGTACCGGCGCGACGATCTACTACATCGAAATTGCTCCATCGAAGGATGGCGTCGACCCGGTCTTCGCGCTAATGCCGACGCCGGGCGACGTCGATGTCGTGATGGCGTCTGAACTGATGGAGGCGGGTCGGTCCGTGCTGCGCGGCTTGGTCACGCCGGAACGCACAACCTTGATCGCTTCGACGCATCGGGCGCTTGCGGTGGTTGAGAAACAAATGCCGGGCGACGGCATTGCCGATCCCGCCGTGGTTTCAATCGCGACAGAATTTGCAGCCAAGCGCGTGATCGCGTTCGACATGGACGCGATGGCCAAGGCGAAGGGCAGCGTGATCTCGGCGACGTTGTTTGGCGCGCTTGCCGCTGCGGGAAATCTGCCGTTTCCGCGTGCATCCTTCGAGGCGGCGATCCGCGCCGGCGGCACCGGTGTTGAGGCCAGCCTGCGCGCGTTCGCCGCCGCTTTCGATCAGACCAACGCGGCGCCGATAGAGCCAATCCGCCGATTTCCCGACAAGCAATTTCGCGGCTGGCCGCAGAGTTCAGGCAATGCTGATCTCGACCGTATCGGCGCCCGCATCCGCGCGTTTCCCACGCAAGCGCAGCCGATGCTTGCGGCTGGCGCGCGAAAGCTGGTTGACTACCTCGATCCCGCCTATGCGTTCGACTACCTCGACCGCGTCGGCATGCTCCACGACCTGGATCGCGCGCAGGGCGGCGAGGCCAAGGGTTTTGCTTTTACAATCGCTGCGGCCAAATATGTCGCCACGGCGATGGCCTATGACGACGTCGCCCGCGTCGCCGATCTCAAGATCCGCGCCTCCCGGCAGGTGCGTGTGCGTCGCGAGGTTTCCGCCGCCCCCGATTCGCTCGTCGCGACGACCGAATATTTCCATCCCCGCGTCGAGGAGGTGTGCGACTCGTTGCCCAAGGCCTGGGGGGAATGGATCGAGCGGCGTCCGGCGCTCGTCTCGGCGCTCAGGCGAGTGGTCGACCACGGCCGCCGAATCAGACCGAACACGATCAGCGGCTATCTCCTGCTTGCAACCGCCGCGAGCTTAGGCCGGGGCCGTCGCGGGTCTCTGCGCAACGCGCGCGAAAGCGATCATCGCGAGGCTTGGTTGAAGATCGCCGCCGGCGCGATCGCGCGCCGCTACGAACTCGGCGTCGAGGTGCTCGCCTGTCGTCGGTTGATAAAAGGCTATTCGGATACGTTCACGCGCGGAATGTCGAAGTTCGACCGCGTGATGTCCGCGGTGCCCACGCTTTCGGGTCGCGAGGACGGCGCGGTCTGGTTGGACCGGTTGAAGCGAGCGGCATTAGCTGATGAGCACGGCGTCGCGTTGGACGGCGTGCTGAAGACGATCGCCACGCTTTAGCGCAGGCTACGCCGCAAAACGGGATATCTCAAATCCCATGCTTGTGGATGTTGAGCATCAGCTTGTGCAGCGTGGCGGTGAACGCTTTGTATTCATCGCTGTCGACGCCATCGAACATCTTCAACAGTTGATCGTACATTGCGGGCCAGACCTTGGCGAACGCGTTGCGGCCCGCGGGCGTAATGTCGACTTCGCGCACGCGCAAATCCTCCGGGCGCGCCGTTCGCTGGATGAAACCCTGTTCCTCCAGGGCATCGAGCGTGCGGCTCATCGTCGATTGTTCAGTCAGCGAGTGGAGCGAAAGCTCGTTGATCGTGACGGGCGAGGAAATGCTGAGAACCGCGAGCGCGCGCATTTTCGTGGTCGTCATGTCGTACGCTTTCAGCGCGACAGCGAGATGGGTGGTCCAACTCAACGACACGCTGTTGATCAGATAGGGCGCGAATTGCTGCAGCCCGATCTGTCCCAACGATGGGCGCAGCCCCGCGCTGGCGCCGCGAATCCAAAGCGGGTCGTCGAATATTCGCTCCGTGGCCTGGTCGGTCATTTCAGCGAATTGGCGAGTAGGAAACCGGAGCCGCCGCCCAGGCCCGGACCCGGATGGGTCGAGGCGCCGATGTGATAGACGCGGGCTATTGCAGTCTTGTGGTTGATCGAACCCGCGAACGGGCGCCAGACGAAGAACTGGTCGGCGCCGCAATAGCCGCCATAGGGGTCGCCGCCGACGAGATTGACGTTGAGCGCCTCGAGATCGGCCGGCGAATAGACGCGCCGCTGGATCACGCTCGATTGGAAACCGTCGATGTGATGTGAAAGCAGCGCTTCGACGCGGTCAGCGTAGGCTTCGCGCACCGCCTCCGTCCAACGCCCTTCCGGCGGCGTCGCGATTTCGCCCTTCGCATCGCCTTTGATGAACCTTGGCGCCTCCGGCAATTGCAGCCACAGGATCGCTTTACCATCGGGAGCGCGTGAGGAATCGAGCGCGGTTGGTTGTCCCACGCAGATCGTCGGCTCGGCTGGCAAGAGGCCGCGCTCGCATTCGTTGCACGCGCGCGAGACGCCATCGAGCCCCGGCGTCAGATGCAGCAGCGCGACCTTGGCCAGATCGGGTCCGCCCTTCCATTTCGGCGTCGCGTTCAGCGCGTAGTGGATTTGCATGTCGCCTTTGCCGTAGCGATATTGCTTCACCGCCGGCGCCGCCGCGGCGGCTGCGGGGTGACCGCTGAGCAATCGGCCATAGAGTTGTGTCGGCGTGACCGAGCAGATGATTCCTTGCGTCGCCTCGAAGCGTTCGCCCGTGGCGAGCCGCACAAATCGGGTGCGACCGACGGGGTCGGATTCGATCCGCTCGACATCCGCGCCGCACTGTATTTCGCCTCCCGTATCCGTGATCAAACGCTCGAAAGCGCCAACCAGCGTCTTGGCGCCGCCAATTGCGATCGGGCAACCCGCGAGTTCCACGGCAAAGCCGATCAACTTGATCATTTGTGCGGAATAGGCGCTCTCGGGATCGAGGCCGCAATGCAGAACCCAAGGCGCCCAAAGCGCGTGGATCAACTCGGACTCGTAGTCAGCCTCCAAATGATGGCGCCCGGGCCGCAGCGCCTCGCCAAACCAGGCGGCGAGCGCACGCGGGCCGCGCTTCCACGCCTCGCGCATGATTGATGTCGCCATCTTGCGCGACCAGAGCTGTCCGCCAAGTAGCGAGAACAGGAACGGAGCATCGGCGCCCATGCGGTCCATCTCGCGCCCGAACGTCTCGCCATCGCCTTTGGCGCAGGCCTCGAAGGCGGCGACATTGCGCGCGCGGTCGCGCGAGAACAGCAGATGCGAGCCATCGGGGCGCAGGACCCCGGTGGGGAGATCGCTTTGCGCCACGGCAAAGCCGCGCGCTTCGAGATCTTTTCCGAGCGCGCCATAGGCGGGCGAGGTGAGGAACAGGACGAGAGTCGTCGCCATGACGTCGTGGATGAAGCCGGGCGCTGTGATCTCCTCCGTGCGCAGGCAACCCCCGACGCGGTCGCTGCGATCGAGCAGAAGAACCTTGCGGCCCTTCTTGCCCAACATCGCCGCCGCGACGAGGCCGTTGATGCCCCCGCCGACGATCACATAATCGACGCTCGCCATAGGCTCAGACCGGAACGAGCGCGAGCGCGCGAACGGGCGAGCCGGTGCCCTCGACAAACTTGAGCGGCGCCGCGATCAGCACCGCGCCCTTAGGGGGCAGTTCGTCGAGATGGCAGAGGCTCGCGAGGCCATAGCGGTTGGCCTTGTGCATCAGCGTGTGGGCGGGGAACGCCGGAGTCATGCCGCCGGCCGAACCCGCGTCGGTGCCGACTGTTTCGGAGCCCCAACCGATCACGCCTTTGTCGATCAAATAGGTGATCGCCTCGGGGGTCGGCCCCGGAGAATGCGGGCCAGTGGCGTCGGCGTTGAGGAACGTCTCGGACTTGGCGCCGCGCTTGTACCAATCGGTGCGCAGCACGACCCACGTGCCCGCCTCGATCTCGCCGTGCTCCTTCTCCCAGTCCTGAATGCTCTCGACAGTGAGCAGATAATCCGGGTTTGCGGTCGCCTCCTTCGACCGGTCAATCACGTTGACGGGCGCGACGAAATTCTTCGGCGGGATCGTATCAGTCGAGCCGTCGGCATAATCCTTGCCGCTGATCCAGTGGCGCGGCGCATCGAAATGCGTGCCCGTGTGCTCGCCAAGCTCAAGCCAGTTCCACGCCCAGTAGGGGCCGTCGGAATCGTATTTGGAAATCTTGTGCACCTTCACCGGCGGGGTGTTTTTGGCGATCTCCGGGGGTAGAAAGATAACGGGCGTATCCGGGCCGAGCGGGGCGGTGAGGTCAACGACCCGCACGGACCCTGCGAGGAGCGCCGAAGCGAGGTCGGTTAGGGTCTGGCTTGAACTCATATGCGTCCTCCGATGTCGCGCCCCGTCACGAGGGGCGGATCGCTCGCCCGCGGCGCACCGTCAAGACTAGGCGGAGAAATATGATTTTGCAACAATCAATGACCGAGTTGGCTGCATTTCGCACGCTATGCTTTTTGCCTGTTGTGAAGCGGTGCGGAATGGGACAAATTCGACGTGACGTGCGTCGCGAGGCGTCCGGGCGCGCCGTTTCGCAGGGCGCCGAATGCTTGTAATTGCATGGAATAAAGCGGGGGGAACATGGCTTACGACGCGGTTGTGATCGGCGCGGGTCATAATGGCCTAGCGGCGGCCGTCCGGCTTACGGAGAAGGGCTGGCGCGTCGCAGTCGTCGAAGCGAATGACGAGGCTGGCGGCGCCGTGAAAACGCGCGAACTGACGCTGCCCGGCTTCCGGCACGACGTGGGCGCCATGAACTTGTCGATGTTCGCCGGCTCGCCGTTCTTTCAGGCGCACAAAGATGCGTTGCTGGCGCAGGGGCTCGGCTTCGTCCCCGTCGAAAATTGTTTCGCCACGGTGTTCCGCGACGGGACCTATCTCGGGGTCAGCCACACGTTGGAGACGACGCTGGCCGGCATCACGGCGCTTTCGAGCGCGGATGCGCAAGGTTGGCGCGACCTGCTTGCGCGCTTTGGCGGCGATGCGCCGCACCTGTTCGCGCTGCTCGGCTCGCCGATGCCATCGTTCGCCGCCGCCGGAGTGCTCTGGAAGGCGTGGCGTGAGCGGGGAACAGCTTGGTTGTTCGACATGCTGAAGCTGCTGATCGCCTCGCCGCGCGACTTCCTCGACGCGCGCTTCGAGCATCCCAAGGTCAAGACGATGATGGCGGCCTGGGGCTTGCATCTCGACTTCCCGCCCGATGTCGCGGGCGGAGCCTTGTTTCCTTATCTCGAATGCATGGTCAATCAAAGTTTTGGCATGGTGATTGGGCGGGGCGGGGCCGATACGATCGTCAAGGCGATGGTCGGCGCGCTGAAGTCAAAGGGCGGCGAATTGCTGCTGGGCGACAAGGTCACGCGGATCGACGTGCAGGGCGGCGCGGCGACCGGCGTAACGCTCGCGAGCGGGCGCCAGCTCGTGGCCAAGGCGGTGATCGCCAACCTGCATCCGAAGTTGGTTTTCAACGATCTGGTCGCTCGCGAACCCGCGCGCGGAAAATTCGAGCGGGAGGTTGCGAAGTTCCGCGCCGGGCCGGGAACGATGATGGTGCATCTGGCGCTTGACGGGCTGCCTGACTGGCGCGCGGGCGCCGCGCTGAAAAGCTTTGCCTATGTGCATGTCGCGCCTGATCTCGCGATGATGTCGCGCGTCTATGCCGAAGCCAGCGAGGGATTGCTGCCGGCCGAACCCGCGCTGGTCGTGGGGCAGCCAACCGCGATCGACGCTTCGCGCGCGCCCGCCGGGAAGCATGTGCTGTGGATTCAGGTGCGCGTGTTGCCCGCAGAGATACGTGGCGACGCAGCCGGACAGATCGCGGGGACGCACTGGGATCAGGCCAAGGAGCCTTATGCCGACCGCGTGCTCGACATTATCGAAAACTACGCGCCGGGGCTGAAGAGCCGCGTGCTCGGCCGCACGGTGTTTTCGCCGCTCGATCTCGAGCGGGACAATCCCAATCTGATCGGCGGCGACAGTCTTTCGGGCAGCCACCACCTCGATCAGAATTTCTTTCTGCGGCCCGTCGTCGGTTGGTCGCGCTACCGCACGCCGGTGCGCAACCTCTACCTCTGTGGCGCCTCGACCTGGCCTGGGGCGGGCACGGGCGCGGGATCGGGCTTTATGCTGGCGAAATTGCTGGCGGGTTAGCGCTGTTCTATGACATTTCAGGTTCTTTGACATTTCAAGCGTCGAGGCGCTAATCCGACGCTCCACTGTTCGCCGTCAGGTCGCCGTGAACGAGCAAGTCAAGCCGCCTTTCGCCGATCTGGAGATCCTCGTCCACGGCGCACGCAAGGGACAGAAGACGCAACTGCGCCTATGGCTGCGCATGCTGTCGATCACCAAGTTGGTCTCACAAGAGATTCGTCGCCGTTTGCGAGCGGAGTTCGACGCGACGCTGCCGCAGTTCGACCTGCTCGCGCAACTCGACCGCGAGCCTGACGGGCTTCGGCTTGGCGAAATATCGCGGCGCACCATGGTGACGAACGGAAATATCACCGGCCTCGCCGACCGGTTGGAGGTCGATGGCCTGATCCAGCGGGAAACGCTCGATGGCGACCGACGCGTGACAGTCGCAAGGCTGACGCCGAAGGGGCGCGACGCGTTCGCGGTAATGGCGAGGGCGCACGAGGGTTGGCTGCGCGAGCTAATGGGCGATGTGGATGATTCGACGCTGGACGAGGCGTTGCAGCGATTGGCGGAGGTAAAGGCTTCGGCGAGCCGGCGGTTGGGGGGGTGATGTCCCTGGCCGCTCAGGGAGGTGACTCCCCCCGCTCGTGGGGGAGGATTGGGGCGACCATTCCCTCCCCCTCGTGGGGAGGGCTAGAGAGGGGGGCGGCGCCGGCCAGGTAGTTTGGCGCCGGAAAATCGCCGCGGCGG
>JAYTRP010000376.1:0-4666 GCA_043746145.1 Hyphomicrobiales bacterium
GGCAAGGGAAAAATTGTCGATTGGTTGTCGGTTTCCGCCGATGTGATCGTGCGTTTCCAGGGCGGCCACAATGCCGGACATACGCTCGTCATCGACGGCAAGGTGTTCAAGCTCGCCCTTCTGCCCTCCGGAATCGTTCGGCCCGGCAAATTGTCGATTATCGGCAATGGCGTGGTCGTCGACCCGTACCATCTCATTGAAGAGATCGAGAAGCTGCGCGGCCAAGGCGTCGAAGTGACGCCGGCCAATCTCAAAGTCGCCGAGAACGTGCCGCTGATTCTCTCGCTCCATCGCGAGCTCGACGCCCACCGCGAATCTGGCGAAAATGGCGGGACCAAGATCGGCACCACCAAGCGCGGCATCGGACCGGCCTATGAGGACAAGGTCGGCCGTCGCGCGATCCGGCTGATGGATTTGGCGGAACCCGAGTATCTCGACGAAAAGATCGCGCGTCTGCTCGCGCATCATGATCCGCTCTGGCGTGGCCTCGGCCTGAAACCGCCCGACGCGGAATCCATCAAACGGGAATTGCTCGCAATAGCGCCCAAGGTGCTGCCGTTCATGGCGCCGACCTATGATTTGCTCGATCGCGAGCGGCGCGCCGGCAAACGCATTCTGTTCGAAGGCGCGCAGGGGGCGTTGCTGGATGTTGACCACGGTACTTACCCGTTCGTGACGTCATCCAACACCGTCGCTGGCAATGCGGCCACGGGGTCTGGTCTCGGCCCGGGCGCGATCGGCTATGTCCTGGGGATCGTCAAGGCCTACACGACGCGCGTCGGTGAAGGCCCGTTTCCGACCGAACTGCGCGACGAGATCGGCGAACGGCTCGGACGGATAGGCAAGGAATTCGGCGTCAACACGGGCCGGCCACGACGCTGCGGTTGGTTTGACGCGGTAATCACCCGCCAGAGCGTCAAGACGTCCGGCATCAACGGGGTCGCGTTGACGAAGCTCGACATCCTCGATGGATTCGACGAGATCAAGGTCGCCACCCATTATCGACTCGACGGCAAACTGATCGACTACCTCCCGGCCTCGCAAGCGGCGCAGGCGCGGATCGAGCCAGTTTACGAGACGATAGCGGGGTGGGAGGGCGCCACGGGCGGCGCTCGATCATGGGCGGATCTTCCGGCGCAAGCGATCAAATATGTGCGCCGAATTGAGGAATTGATCGGCGCCCCTGTTGCGCTACTATCCACCAGCCCCGAGAGAGACGACACGATCCTTGTCCATGATCCCTTCCAGGATTGACGCTGAACCGACCCATGAGCGGCGCGCCGCGCTAGATCGGTAGGGTAAAATGGCCGACTATTTCTCGCTACTTTCTCGCGCCGTCGCGAATCTGCCCAAGACCAGCCCAGCGTCGACGCGCAAGGCGATATACGACCGCGCGCGTCGAGCGCTCACGAATCAGTTGCGATCGCTAAAGCCGCCGCTTCCAGAGGGCGATATTGCGCGCGAGGAGCGTGCGCTCGACGAGGCCGTCGCCAAGCTGGAGGCGGAATTCGAGCCTGCGATGGCGGACGTGCTTCCCATGGCGCCGCCGACCGCGCCTGCCGCTCCGCCTTCCGCGCCTCTCGCTGCGCCCGTCGCGCCTCGTTCTCTCGATATTCCGCGCGTGCCCTCGGCGCCGACGATCGTTGCTAACCGGGCGCCTGCTCCGTCTCACGTTCGCCCGACTTTGTCGGCGTCGGGGCCGAGCCTCGACTCGCCTCTACGCAGGCCGCCTCCGCTCATGATTCCGTCGTTGAGCGCCAACGCGCCTCGGCGCGAATTGCCGGAGGCCGTCTCGCCCGCGGTCCGCGTGCCAGACCCGACGCCCGACGAGACTGACAATGCGCCTCGCCTGTTTTCACAAGCCGACGCCGCCGAGGAGGCGTCCGCGCCGGCCCTGGGTCGCGCCGAAGGGGAACCGCTGCGTCCTAATGCTCCCGGCGTCAGGATCGAGAAGCGGGGATCGCCGTGGGTGTGGATCGCCATTGCGGTCGCCGTGGGTTTTGCCGGCGCCATTGCGGTCGCTGCCTGGTTCATGCGGGAATCGCCGCAGGACCTTCCGATCAAGCCGATCGCCGAGGCTCCCGGCGCTGCAGGGCCGGGGGCCGGCGACAAGATCGTCGAGCGGGTCGGCGGTGATGTGGCCGCGACGCCGTCGCCCGCTGCCTCTCCTTCCAGCGCGCCGGCCACTCCGACGCCAGCGCCCGCCGCGGCCGCGACGCTGAAAGCTTCGCCCAGTCCTTCGCCCTCATCCTCGCCTGCTCCGGCGCCCGTCGCCAGCGCGGCTCCGACTACGACCGCCGCGCCTGTTAACCCGTCGACGTCATCGACTCCGGCGCCAGCGTCTGAAGGGGCGACGATTCCCGTAGCGGCCCGCGCGGCCATGCTCGTGGCCGCTGTCGCCGATGCGTCCCGGCCCACGATCAGTCTGGGCGCCGTGGTCTGGTCGACAATTCCTGCCCCCCCTGGTCAGCCCGGTGGGATGGGGATCAAGGCCGAGGTGGATATTCCTGAGCTGAAAATGCACGCTTCGATGGTGCTGCGGAAGAATTTCGACGCAGGCTTACCCGCCTCGCACACGATCGATCTTCGACTGACCTTCGACCCGGGTTCTCCGATCAAGGGAGTCAAGGATATCGCCCTACCCCTAATGCGTCGCGACGATCCCCCCGCCGCCGATGCGCTGCTAGGCGTTCGCGTCAAGATCAACGACAATTATTTTCTGATTGGCCTTAATCGCGCGGACGCTGACGTGGCCCGCAACGTGGACGAAATCGCCAATCGAGGATGGTTCGATTTCCCGATGCAGCTCAGCGACGATCGCATCGCCAAGCTGACGTTCGAAAAGGCGCCTGACGGCGAGAAAGCGCTTACCGAAGCGCTCGCAGCATGGAAGTGATCGCCGAGCGGACCCCGAGGCGCTAATTTGATAAAAGCGCCACCCTCGCCGTCGCGACCGGGCTTTTCCCGGTCAGGACGAAGGGGCAGCTTGGAGCCAACAAGCGCTAAGTCAGCGCCTTTGTGTCCTACCCGGCTAGGCCAAGTTGAAGACGCGAGAGGAAACAAACTCGCCGTTTTCCACCACGCCAACCGCGATGGGAGTTCCCAGACAAACAGCGTAGGCGACACCTTCTCCCGGAGCGGTCGCGCCGCGTAACAGCAATCTCTGTCCTCGGCGAAGAGTCGCGGCGCCGTTCCGATCAATCGGCACTCGCGCCAACTCGGTGAGGCCCGCTTCGACCGAAAGCAGCGCCTGGGTGCGCGCTTCGGCAGAGTCTCGCAGGGTTTCCAGACCAAAAGCCTGTTCGGATAAAAATGGGCCGACCCGCGTGCGACGCAACAACACGACATGGCCAAAGCAGCCAAGCGCCCGTCCCAAATCGCGGGCAATCGAGCGCACGTAAGCGCCCTTGCCGCACTCGGCTTCAAAAACAGTTTCGCCGCTCTCGCTTGAAACCAGTTCGAGCTTGTGCACGGTGATTTCGCGGGCGGCGATCTCGAATTCGGCTCCCTCTCGCGCAAGATCGTAAGCGCGCTCGCCGGCAATCTTGATTGCGCTGAAGCGGGGCGGCGTTTGCGTGATCACGCCGATAAAGCGCGGGAGGATTGCAGCGATATCGGCATCCGTGGGCCGTGCCTCGTTCTTCGCAATGATCTTGCCCTCGGCGTCGTCCGTATCGGTTTCCTCGCCCCATCTGACGGTGAAACGGTACGCCTTCGCCCCTTCCTGGACGACAGATACAGTTTTTGTGGCTTCGCCTAACGCGATTGGCAGGATGCCGGAGGCGAGCGGGTCGAGCGTGCCGGCGTGACCCGCCTTCTTGGCGTTAAAGGCGTGTTTGACGATCCCGACCGCCTGCGTCGACGTTACGCCGACCGGTTTGTCCAGATTGATCCATCCGTTGACTTCCAGGCGCGATGTTTTCCGGGGCTCGCGGCGCGTGGGCCTTGCTTCAAAAGCCGGCTTGGCTTCGGGAGCGAGTTGCGCTTCGACCAAAGGCAGTGCTTCGGTCACAGGCGTTGTCGTCAAATCATTGTCGTTCACGGGGTGTCCTCGTCGTCACGCGTCTCTAGATCCCGCGAAACTTCCGGCGACCGCAGCAGAGCGTCCATGCGCGCCTGCGCATCGAAGCTCTCGTCGATAACAAATCGCAACTCGGGGGCGTATTTAAGGTTGATGCGACTGGCGAGCCGAGTGCGCAATTCCTTCTGGTGATGCCGCAAAGCGGCAAGCGTCTTGTCGATGTCCTTGCCGCCCAACGGCATGAACTCGACAGTCGCGAGTTTCAGATCGGGCGACATGCGCACGCGGGGGATGGTGACCACCCGTCGGTTCAGCACGGGGTCGTCAATCTCACCCCGAATCAGAATTTCGGCGAGTGCGTGCCGGATAGATTCGGCGACGCGCTCGAGACGGTGCGAAGGCGACAGAGACTTAGGGTCGGATCGGGGCATGGCGACATGTGTTGGCGCGCATTGCACGCGGGGAAAAACGATCGATTGCGGAGCCTAACTCTCAGTCGTGGAGAGGCAGGCAAACTTTGGTGAAGCGACGAGTTTCAGCGCGTTTCCTGCGCTTTTCGCGTGGCGCGGTTGCGGGACTCGCCCAAAGCGCCACGGGGACAATTATCCATCTCCTCGCTGCGTAAATCATCAAAAGATGGTCTCT
>JAYTRP010000377.1:0-4663 GCA_043746145.1 Hyphomicrobiales bacterium
GTAGGCGTACAGCCGACGCCAGAACAGGCGGTTAAACAATGTGACGAAAATAGCCATCATGGCGACGCCGAGCACGATGCGGGGGAAGTCGCCTTTGTCAGTCGCCTGCGCGATATAGGCGCCCACGCCATGAGCGACCACGGTCTGGTCTTTCCATCGTACATATTCAGCGACGATTGAAGCATTCCAGGACCCGCCAGAGGCTGTAATCGCGCCCGTGAGATAATAAGGCGCGATTCCTGGCAACATCACGTCCCGCCACCATGCCCAGCCGCGAACGCGGAAGTTGGCCGCAGCCTCTCGTAAATCGTTGGGAAACGCCGCGGCGCCGCCGATCGTGTTGAAAACGATGTACCATTGCGTTCCAAACACGATCAGCAGACTAAGCCAAATGTCCGGGTTGAGGTGAAACGCGAGGACGAGGCTGACCGCTGCGCCGAATAACAGGTTGACCGGGAAGGCGGCGAGGAACTGCGCGATAGGCTGAACCGCCTCGGCCCAGCGCGGGCGCAACCCGACCCAAACGCTAATTGGCACCCAAATCACGCTCGCTAGCGCCATCAGGATGATCACGCGGAGCAGCGTGTAGAACGTCAGCACGAATACTTCGCCGACGTCTGACCAACCCAGTGTTGTCGTCACGAATGTCACGACGCTGTAAAGCGCATAGACGGCTACGATGCCCAGCGCGGCGTACCAGACATAGTCGAGCGCGCGCGACGTTGTAGCGGAGGTGGTCCATTTGCTGCGAGCCGCAGCAGGCATGCCGATCCGCCACAGGCTCACCGTGCGCAAAGCTTCGAATACGGGTTTGGCGCCGCGCCGGAT
Source organism: Hyphomicrobiales bacterium (assembly GCA_043746145.1). Lineage (GTDB taxonomy): Bacteria > Pseudomonadota > Alphaproteobacteria > Rhizobiales > Beijerinckiaceae > Roseiarcus. Next base: position 829 of record JAYTRP010000377.1, read on the forward strand.
CCAATGGGTGCGAAGCAAAAGATTGAGCACCCACGAACTCTCGATGTCCTGGCTCGCGGACAGCTCGACGCGGAATTTTGCCGCCCAAGCGATCACCGGCCGGAACAGCAACTGGTCATAGCCGAGAATGACGATCGCCATGGTGACGACGGCAGCGAACACCGCGCGCCAGTCGCCTGCGTTATTGGCGGCGGCGATGTAGGAGCCGACGCCAGGCAGGGTGATCGTCGTGTCGCCGACCGTAATCGCCTCGGCCGCGACGACAAAGAACCAGCCGCCCGACATCGACATCATCGTGTTCCAGATCAGACCCGGCACCGCATAGGGCGCTTCGAGCTGCCAGAATTTCTGCCACGCGGTGAGCCGGAAGCCGCGCGCCACTTCGTCGAGATCGCGAGGCACCGTACGCAGCGACTGGTAAAACGAGAAGGCCATGTTCCAGGCTTGGCTGGTGAAGATCGCGAACACGGCGGCGCATTCGGCGCCCAGCATGTTGCCGGGAAATAGCCCGAGAAAGAACGTCACCGTGAAAGAGAGAAAGCCGAGGATCGGCACCGATTGCAAGATATCGAGGATGGGGATCAGCACCAGTTCCCAGCGCCGGCTCTTGGCCGCGAGCGTGGCGTAAGTGAAGGTGAAGATCAGCGAGAAAAATAGCGCCGCAAACATGCGCAGCGTCGTGCGTAGCGCGTAATAGGGCAATTCCCAGTAGTCCAGCAAAATGGCGGGCTGGTCCAACGGGGGCAGCGGCGCAGCTATGCCGTGGTAGGCCCGCGCAATGCCTGCGAGCACGGCCAAAATCGCCGCAAGCGCAATGATGTCCCAATGGTTGGGGAGCGCTCGCCGCCCTAGCGACGCGAACGCTTGGAAAGACGACAGCATTCGAGTCCCCGAGGCGGCCCGCGCTTCACTTACGGAGTCGGACGACTGAAGCGGCGCCTCCATGCTGAACCATACCCCTCGACCATTTAGCAAACGAAAACCACGCCTTCGGACGCACCGCGTTCCGCATGCCCATGGCGAATGACAGTGTCAAGACGGCTTTGTCGCCGCCTTTGGGGAGGGCGCGCTTAGATCCGGGTCTGGTCGCCGATGCGTGCGAGGCTTTCATCACGGCCAAGCGTCTGCAGTACGTCGAAAATACCGGGCGACGTGGTGCGACCGGTCAGCGCCGCGCGCAGCGGTTGCGCGATATCGCCGAGCTTGGCGCCCTGCTCTTCGGCATATTCACGCACGATCGCCTCTGCGCCGATGGCGCTCCAAGCGTCAAGCGCCGTCAGACGCGGCAGCAGCGCTTTCATGTGCATCCGGCCGCCCCGCTTCAGAACTTCCTCAGCTTTGGGCTCGATCAGTAGTGGACGCGCAGCAAACAGAAACTTCGCGCCGTCAACCAGTTCGACAAGCGTCTTCGCGCGCTCTTTGAGGCCGGGCAGGGCGGCTACGAGCTGCGCCCGCTTGGGATTGTCGAGAGCGGCGAGAATTTCCGGGCCGCCCGCGAGGTAAGGCAGCGTATCGATCAGGATCGCCAGTAACTCTGTGTCCGGCGTCGCGCGCATGAAATGCCCATTCATGTTCCCGAGCTTGATGAAATCAAAGCGCGAGGGGGAGCGACCGATCGCCGATAGGTCGAACGCCTGGATCATCTCTTCGGTCGAGAAAAACTCGCGATCGCCCTGGCTCCAGCCGAGCCGGACGAGATAGTTGCGCAAGGCCGCGGGCAGGTAGCCCAGCGCACGATAGGCGTCGACGCCCAGCGCCCCATGGCGCTTGGAAAGCTTGGCGCCATCGGGTCCGTGGATCAGCGGGATATGCGCCATGATCGGCACGTCCCAGCCGAGCGCTTGATAGATCTGCATCTGCCGTGCGGCGTTGGTCAGATGATCGTCGCCGCGGATGATATGCGTGACGCTCATGTCGTGGTCGTCGACCACGACGGCGAGCATGTAAGTCGGGTTTCCGTCGGAGCGCAGCAGTACGAGATCGTCGAGTTCTTTGTTGGCGAAGGTGACCTTACCCTGCACCTTGTCGTCGACGATCGTCTCGCCGTCCTGCTTGGCCCGAAGCCGAATGGTCGGCGCGACGCCGGGAGGCGCCTCGGCCGGGTCGCGGTCGCGCCAACGCCCGTCGTAGCGCATCGGCTTGCCCTCGGCGCGCTGCCGCTCGCGCATTTCGGCGAGTTCCTCCGATGTGGCGTAGCATCGGTAGGCGGCGCCATTGGCGAGCAGTCGCTGCGCGACCTCGCGGTGCCGATCCGCGCGCTCGAACTGCCGGACAACATCACCGTCCCAGTCGAGGCCGAGCCAGTTCATTCCGTCGATGATGGCGTCCACCGCTGATGTGGTCGAGCGCTCGCGGTCGGTGTCCTCGATGCGAAGCAGGAACTTGCCGCCGAATCGCTTGGCGTAGAGCCAGTTGAACAACGCAGTCCGCGCCCCGCCGATATGCAGGAACCCGGTCGGGGAGGGAGCAAAACGAGTGACGACGTCGACCATGAGCGCGCGGGAACCGAGGTTGGGAAGCGAGCGCGCGCTGTAGCAGATGGGGGCCGCGCGGGCAAAGCCACGGGGGGCTTAGGATTTCGCGCAACGTCGAGAAGGCAAAGCCGGGTTCTCCCTATCGCCCATCTTTGCGCTGTGCTTGACTGTACGGCATGGCCTCCTCCCCTCGCGCTCAAGCCGGCGTTATCGCCGCGGGCTGGGCTCGCGCGTCGGCGTGGGCGCCGGACTGGCGCGCGTATTTCGCCGGCGCGCTTGGGCGCGAGGTCGAGGAGCGGCGATTCTTTCTCTGGATCCCGGTTGCTGCAATGGGCGGCGTCGCGCTCAATCTGGCGGCCGACCGCGAGCCGGCGCTATGGCTGCCAACAGTCGTTATCGCGGTTTGCTTGGGTCTCGCATGGTTTTCCCGAAGGCGGCCGTTTGCGCTTGGAATCTGGATCGCGCTCGCGGCGACAACGGCGGGTTTTCTCTCGATGGGCGTTCGGACGGCGCATGTCGCAACGCCGGTGCTCGACCACGTGCGCATCGCCAAACTGAAGGGCTTTGTCGAGGAAGTCGATCTGCGCAATGTCGGCGCGCGGCTTGTCGTCGCCGTGGTCGACCCGGGCGACATGCCCGCCGACATAGCTCCGCGCCGCGTGCGGGTGACCACGCGCACGGCGCCGAACGTCGTGGCCGGCGACTACATTGCGTTGCAGGCGCGCCTGCTGCCGCCCGCCCGCGCGGTGCTCCCCGGCGGTTATAGTTTCGCGCGCGACGCCTATTTTCAGGGCGTCGGCGCTGTAGGGTCGGCGCTCGGCCCGATCACGCTGGCCCTCGCGCCGCGCGAGGCAAGTTGGCGCCAGCGCGTTGGAGCGACAATAGATCGGACACGCAATGCGCTTGCGCTGCGAGTCGATGCAATAATCGGCGGCGACGAGGGCGCAATCGCCGCCGCGATGGTGACCGGCAAGCGCGACTTTCTGTCGAATGACGCCAAGGATTTAATTCGCGAAGCTGGCATTTTTCACATCATCACGATCTCCGGCGTGCAGATGACCTTGGTGGCCGGCATTTTCTTCGTCGTTACGCGACGACTGCTCGCGCTATCGCCGACGCTCGCGCTGAACTACCCGATCAAGAAATGGGCGGCTGGAGTCGCGATGGTCGGCTCGTTCGCTTACGATATGGCGACCGGCTCACGTGTCGGCACCGAGCGGGCGCTGATCATGACCCTGATCGTGTTCGGCGCCGTGCTGGTCGACCGGCGCGCGTTGACGATGCGCAATCTCGCGCTTGCGGTCCTTACGATCGTCGCGCTCGAGCCCGAGGCAATTCTCGGCGTGAGCTTCCAACTCTCG
>JAYTRP010000378.1:0-13969 GCA_043746145.1 Hyphomicrobiales bacterium
GCGGTAAAGCTCAAGACCGCGATGGCGACGCCGCGCCAAGCCGTACGCTTTGCGCCGCCACGTCCAGCGCCGCCTTTTGCCGACGCAATCGTCGTCATGATGGCGCGCGACGAGGGCGATATCATCCATGCCCATCTCGAGCACCATTATGCGCTAGGCTTTCGCAAGTTCGTCATCCTCGCTAATCTGTGCGCTGACGACACACTGGACGAGATCGCGCGTTTCGAACGCGCCCGAGCCGACGCCATACTGCTCGTCGTAAAAGACCCGGTCGAGGCCTATTATCAGTCAGGCAAGACCAAGAGCGCCGTTGATTTTGCGCGCAGCTACTTCCAGGGAATTCGCGAACCCGCGCGCTGGGCGTTCATTCTCGACGCCGACGAATTCATGGACTTTACGACCGATTGTGGCCTCGAAGGTCTCGTTGGCGAGGCGGAAGCGGCAAGCCAGCACGTGATCGCACTGCGGCTCTGCGACGCCGCCAACAAAGAAAAGCGTGAAGCCGCGCGCGGCTGCGATCTCTATGCGCATTTCGACGCCATCGCTGCGGGGACCATGCGCGTCCGGTTGAAAAATGCTTTCGCGCTGCGGCTCGATCCGATTCTCTCCACCGGCAATCACGTGCTTTGGCACAATGACATGGCGATCAACCGCGTCGCAATTGCGATGGAGCGCGGCGTGCGGCTCATCCACATGCCCTATCGAAGTTGCCAGCAAGTCCGCCGGAAGATCGTCAACGGCGCTAAGGCGCTCGCCGCCGCGACGCATGGCGGACACGTCGGCGGACACTGGCGTGAAGCCCATGCGGACTATTTGGCGAAGGGGGACGTCTTTCTGAACGAAGCCTTCGAGCATTATTGCAAGAACACGATTTATCGCGCCTCGCGCGAATATACCTTCAAGTTCTGAAAGGACGACGGTGCAAGTCGGCGACCTCCTGATCGACGAAGGCGAACTCGTCGAGGCGTTCGTGCGCGCCTCGGGACCCGGGGGCCAGAACGTCAACAAGGTCTCGACCGCAGTCGAATTGCGTTTCGACGCGCGCCGATCCCGCTCCCTCCCGAACGATGTCGCGATAAAGCTGTTGAAGCTCGCCGGCGCGCGCGCCACGCTGGATGGCGTTATCGTGATCTTCGCGCAGCGTTTCGCCAGCCAGCCGCGCAACCGCGAGGACGCACGCGAGCGGCTGGTCGCGCTGATCCTGAAAGCCCAGCACCGCGACAAGCCTCGTCGCCCGACGCGCCCGACGCTCGCCTCAAAAACGCGGCGGCTTGAGCAGAAAGGGCGTCGCGGAGTGATCAAAGCGCTGCGACGCGGCGGCGAGGGAGACTAATTGGTCCCCTGCGAATGGGGTTAACTGCCGCTCGGTCCTATAGCGGCCTTAAGAAATAACAGGGAGCGAACGCATGGCGGCGCAATGGCAAGTCGCGGTCGAGGCCGCCAACAATCTCGGCGAGGGCGTGATCTGGTCGCCCGGACATGGCGAGATTCAGTGGACCGACATTCACGGGAAGAAATTCTGGGCGCATCGGCCCGCCGACAAGCGCACGCGCTCGGTTAACCTACCGGACCGCCTTTGCTGCTTTGCCGCGCTCGGCGGATCGCGCCTGCTGTCGGGCTTTGCCGGAGGTCTCGAGACGCATGATCACGAGAGCGGCGAGCGTCAGGCGCACGCCACTGTCGAGGCGGACCAACCATCCACGCGGGTCAACGACGGCAAGCTCGATCGTCAGGGTCGGCTCGTGTTCGGGACGATGGACGAGAACTCTCCCGCGCAACCGATCGGCGGATTATGGAGCTACACGGCGGGATCGGCGCCACGCGCATTGCGCGAGGGCGTGCGTATCGCCAATTCCATCTGCTTCTCGCCGGACGGGCGGCGGATGTATTTCGCCGATACGCCGACGCGCAAAATTCTCGCCTTCGATTACGAGCCGGAAACGGGCGACATTGCCAACGAGCGGATGTTCGCCGAACTGCCCGGTCCCGGCTACCCCGACGGCTCGACAGTCGACGCCGAAGGTTTCCTATGGAACGCGGAATGGGGCGGCTCGCGGCTGACTCGCTACTCCCCCGACGGCCGCATCGACCGCGTGCTCGAACTGCCCTGCTCGCAGGTCACCTGTGCCGCTTTCGGCGGCGAGGCGCTGGACCAGCTCTATGTGACCTCGGCGCGCGGCGGGTTGAAGCCGGACGCCCTGGCCCGCGAGCCGCTCGCGGGCTCACTTTTCGTGTTCGAAACGGGGGTAAAGGGAATTGCCGATACGCCGTTCGCAAATCGGTATTGACGCGCCTGCCGTCATCTCGTGACCAAGAAGCGTGACAGCCGCTGGATAAAACAGCGGCCGCCGTTTGCGCGCTTCTACTTCGCCGGCGCCGGCGTCTGGGTGGGAGCCGGCGCTGCCGTCTGACCAGGGGACGCCAATGCTTTCCACTCGGCGTCCACCGCCGGCGGGAGCTTGTCCATATGTTTTAAAAGCAGCGCCAGGGTCCACATCTGGTTGTCGTTCAGCGTATCTTTCCACGACGGCATTCCGCTCCAGCGAATGCCATGCTGGAGCTTCCAGAACGTCCAGCCTTCCGGGTCATCCTCGACACCGTCGGCGGCGAGTTGCGGCGGCGCGGGGTACTCGCCCTTGGCGATCGGCGTCGCTGAGTCATCTCCCTTGGAATTACCATGGCAAACGACGCAATGCTGGCCATAGAGCCGCACGCCCTCCAAAAGGTTTGCATCCGTAAGCGCGACGGGATTGGCTTCTTTGGGCGCCTGTGACGCCAAGGTCGCGCGCAACGACGTTTCCGCCGCCCACACCTCAACAGACCCAGGCTTGGCATCGGCATTGGCGGGGATCATCCCCGAAGCAATCAATCCGTAGGCGGCGCCTGCGGCGACGATGATTGAAAAGACAATTCCAAAGATAAAGCCTCTCACTAGATCCCCCTCGTCATTTATGACGACGGAGACCTTGCCTGAACCGGCCTCGTCCTGAAAATTAACTTTTTGTAATTCGCGTCCTTCTATCGCAGCCGCGCCAACCAACTCTCCGCCTGACGCCGCACATTCGCCGGCGCCGTTCCGCCGTAAGACGTGCGGCTCTCAACTGAGTTCTCAACCCCGAGCACGGCGAACACAGCCTCCACGATTCGCGGCTCGATCCCCTGCATCTCGTCGAGCGTAAGCTGCTCCAGCGCAACTCCGCGCGCGGAGGCGAGGCCGACGATGCGGCCAGTGATGTGGTGCGCTTCGCGGAACGGGATTTTCAGCGCGCGCACCAGCCAATCCGCCAGATCGGTCGCCGTGGCGTAGCCGGCGCCGGCGGCGGCCTTCATGCGCGCTGCGTCCGGCGTCAGGTCGCGCACCATTCCGGTCATTGCGGCGAGGCACAGCGAAAGCGTCTGCAACGCATCGAACGCGCCCTCCTTGTCTTCCTGCATGTCCTTGGAATAGGCCAGCGGCAGGCCTTTCATCACAGCGAGCAGTCCGACCAGCGCGCCGATCACGCGACCCGACTTGCCGCGCACGAGTTCGGCGGCGTCTGGATTGCGCTTCTGCGGCATGATCGAAGAGCCGGTCGAGAACGCGTCCGACAATCGCACGAAGCCGAACTGGGGCGTGGTCCACAGCACCAATTCCTCGGCGAAGCGCGAGAGATGCGTGGCGCAAATCGCCGCCGCCGCCATGGTCTCCAGCGCGAAATCGCGGTCGGCGACGCTGTCGAGCGAATTGGCGGTAGGTCGATCAAAGCCGAGCGCCTTAGCCGTCGCGTCGCGATCAATTGGAAACGACGTGCCCGCCAGCGCCGCCGCTCCCAGCGGGGATTCATTGAGCCGAGCGCGAGCGTCGCGCATCCGGCTGCGATCGCGCGCCAGCATCTCGACATAGGCCAGCAGATGATGGCCGAAGGTTACGGGCTGCGCGGTTTGCAGATGGGTGAAGCCCGGCATCACCATATCGGCGCATTGCAATGCGCGCTGGGCCAGCGACTTCTGCAGCGCCGCCATCTGTGCGTCAAGCGCGTCGATTGTGTCACGCACCCAGAGCTTGAAATCGGTCGCGACCTGATCGTTGCGCGAGCGTGCGGTATGCAACCGCCCGGCTGCGGGGCCGACGATTTCCGCGAGCCGGCTTTCAATGTTCATGTGGATGTCTTCAAGCGCGCGGGAGAACACAAAGCTGCCCGCCTCGATTTCGCCCTTGACTTGCGCCAGACCCTTCGCGATGGCGTCCGCGTCGGCGCGCTCTACAATGCCGGTGTCGGCGAGCATGGCGACATGCGCCGTCGATCCCGCAATGTCCTGCGCCGCCAGCTTGCGATCGAAGCCGATCGAGGCGTTGATTTCTTCCATGATTTCGGCCGGACCGGTCGAAAACAGACCGCCCCACATCTTGTTGCTCATGTTCTCGAAATCCCGGATCGCATCATGAACGCAAAGCGCAAGCTCACCCCAGCGGTCGCCGTGGCGGCCGCAGCCGCGGTCGCAGCGCTTGCCGCATTTGTGGTCGTATACGAGGAGCGCGGCGCGCCCGGCAAGACCGAGATCGCCTGCGCCGCGCCCTCGAAAGCGCTCGCGGCGCGGCTCGGGCCGCTCGCGCATGGCGAAATCGCGGCGCTCAACGTCGCAAAAGACCCGACGCAAGCGCCCGCGCTGAGCTTCGACTCGCCCGACGGCAAGAAGCTGACCCTTGCGGATTTCAAAGGCAAGGCGCTGGTCCTGAACCTTTGGGCGACGTGGTGTGTGCCTTGCCGCGCCGAAATGCCAGCGCTCGACAAGTTGCAGGCTGCCGAGGGCGGCCCAAACTTCGAGGTCGTCGCCATTAATATCGATACCGCGCGACGTGAACGGGCGCCGGCTTTTCTGGATGAGATCGGCGTGAAAACCCTCACCCGCTATGCTGATCCCAGTGCGGACTCGTTCGAAACATTGCGCCTCGCTGGCAAGGCGTTAGGCTTGCCGACCAGCTTGATGATCGACAAGGACGGCTGCGAGCTCGGGGTAGTCGCGGGCGGGGCGAATTGGGTCTCACCCGAGGCAATCGCGGCAGTAAAGACGCTGGCGGGAGGCTGAACTCTTTCCCGCCAACGCAGGGTGATCGTTACGCCGCGCCCATCACCAAACCTTCGATGTCGTGCTTCTGCGTCACGGGCGTCAGTTCGTCGACGACACGGCAGACCAGACGTTCCCGCACCGAAGCCGGCAGCGCGCTGTAATAGTCGCGCGTCACCATGGGATCGTGCAGCGCGGAATGGCCAGCGCCGGGCGCGTCGGCGCCCAGTACAAGAACAGGGCGGGCGATCGGCGAATCGTGCGTTGTGCCGCGATGCATGGTGAGCGCCGAGCGGCAGGAAATGTCGCCCAATTGCGGAAATTTCCGCACGCCACGTTCGGCAAAGCGGGGCCAGACGTCCGGCTCGGGAAACATTTGATGCTTCCACTCGCGTCCATCGTCCCATTGCGTGCCCGGCGCGATTTCGAATGGCCCCATGTCGGGTGTCACGTCGACGCCGGTCAGATTGAAATTGATCGAAGTCAGGCGCTTGTCGCGCCAGCTAGGCTCTAGCGAGGGAAAGTCGCGATGCCATGGCTGATTCTTGGCGCCCTGGAACGGCGTGTCGAAGCCGATCTCCACGATCTCGTATTTCGGCCCAAGCACGGCTTCGCACATGCCAACCACCCAGGGGTGAGTGACCAGATCGACGAACCCGGAGATCGCCTGCGGATGCACCTCGACATACCAACGCCGTGGCCCGCGCCCGACCGCGCCGCCGGGACGCTGGATCGCCTCCCAGAACGCCGTCATCATGTCCTCGCGCATCTGTTCGGCCCAAGCGCGTGAGAAGGCGCCCTTCAGCCCAACAATTCCGTCGCGGTAAAGCGTGTCGTGATCGCGCGCAAATTCATACTCGGCCATGTTTCTTCCCGTTTTATTTTTGATGGGACGCTTCGCCTCATCCCACTATTTGGCCGCGAAACCAAACCCTGTGCAACCGGAGATCGGTCCCGAGATGCACGAGATTGGCCCAAGCTCCGTGCGCCAGCGTTCCATGCTCGGCCTCGACGCGCAACAGCCGGGCGGGCGTCGAGGTCGCCATGGCGAGCGCGTCGGTGAGAGGAATGCGCAGCGTCTCGACGGCATAGCGCACAGCGTCCAGCATCGTGATCGCCGCGCCCGCCAGCGTGCCGTCGGCGAGCGTCAGTTTGAGACCCTCCTGCCGCACCTCGCGGCCGTCGAGTTGGTAGGTCGGCGGGCCGCCCGCCGCGGAGGGCATCGCGTCGGAAACCAGCGCGAGGCGATGCGCGCCTTTGGCGGCATAGGCTACGCGGCCCGCGGTTTCGTGCACGTGGAACCCGTCGGCGATGAAGCCCGCAGTGACACGGGAATCCGCCAGCGCCGCGCCGGCTAGGCCGGGGGCGCGATGGCCGAGCTGGCTCATTGCGTTGAAGAGATGCGTCACCGCCCGCGCGCCGGCGTCAAAGCACCCCTGCGCCTCCTCTGTAGTCGCTTCGGCATGGCCGATACTGACAACGATCCCGCTCGCCGCCAGTCGTGCGATCTGCGTGGTGGTTACGGAAGCCGGCGCCACGGTCACGACCGTCGCGCGCGCGTCGATCAACTGCTTCTCATCTTGGTCGCTCATCACACGAATGAATCGCTCGGGATGCGCGCCCTTGCGGCGAACATCGATGTAGGGGCCTTCGACATGGATTCCGAGCGAGCCAGGAATTGCAGTGCTCGCGGCTTCGAGCGCCGCAGCGAGCGTCGTCGGCGCGTCGGTGATCACGGTCGGCAACAGCGCTGTCGTGCCAAAGCGACGATGCGCGGCGACGATCGCGGCGATCGTCTGCGGTATCGGCGCCGCATTGAAATGCGCGCCGCCGCCGCCGTTCACCTGCCAGTCCACAAAACCCGGGACCAGCGCGCCGCCACCGAGGTCGCGCGTATCGCCGTGCGGCCGATCCTTATAGGCGACAATCGCCTGGACACGGCCGTTCTCCACCACCAGCGCGCTGTCGTCGTAAAACCTAGCGCCGTCGAATACACGCGCGCCGATGAAGACAATCATGTCGTTTCCGTCACTTTACTCAGGTTTTTCGGGCGGTCGGGATCGCGCCCGAGGTGGCGGGCGCAGGCTTCCGCCACATTGTAAAAACGGTGGATCATCGAAATCGGCGTGATGAGCGGGTGCGAGACCGCGCGCGCCACGAGCCGGGTGGCTGAGTCCTCGCCCTGCGCATCGATCGTCAGCACGTCAGCGCCCATGTCCTGGAACCGCGCCAATGTCGCCAGCACGCCCTCGCGCGCTTCGTCCTGCGGCAGCAACGCGAGCACGAGAAATCCCGGCACGACGATTTCGGCAGGCCCATGCAGCACTTCAGCTGAGGAAAACGCCTCCGCATGGATCGCGCAGGTTTCTTTGAGCTTCAGCGCCGCTTCGGCGGCGAGCGCGAAGGTGGCGCCACGACCAAGCACGAAAGCGGATTTCGCCGCGGCGATCCGGGCGACGAACGTCTCGGGGGGAGGCGCCGTCTGCGCCTGCAGCGCCGCGGGCAATTCGGCTAGACCGGCGGCCAGCGCATCGTCGCGCGCCCAGGCGGCGACCAGGCTCGCACCGGCCGCGAGTCCCGCAATCATGGATTTGGTCGCCGCGACCGAGCGCTCGAGTCCGGCGCATAGCGGCAGCAGGCAATCGGGATCGGCGGCGAGCGGCGAGGTCTCGTCGTTGACCAAGGCGAGCGTGAGCGCGCCGCCGCGTTTGGCGGCGCGCTGCATCTCGACAATGTCTGGGCTGCGTCCAGACTGCGACAGCGAGATCGCCAGCGCGCGTTCTAGCCGCAGCGGCGCGTTATATAGTGAGGCGATCGAAGGGCCGATCGAAGCGCAAGGCGCGCCAAGGCCGATCTCAATCAGATATTTGAGGTAGAGCGCGCAATAATCCGAACTGCCGCGCGCGATGGTCGCTACGACAGCGGGGTTGCGCGCGCGGATCAATTCCGCAGCCGCCCGCGTGGCGCTCGCGTTCTGGGTGAGTTGCCGCGCGACGACGGCGCCGGCTTCGGCGACTTCGCGCGCCATCCAGGTCTGCGCGGTATTCGGTGTCGGGTTCATGTTCGGCTCCTGCGGCCTGAAGGCGCCAGCGTCAACTCCGACACGAAATCATAGGTGTCCGAGCGATAATGTGACCGAGTGAATTCGACGCATCGGCCGTCGGCGAGATAGGCGATGCGCTGGATGTAGAGCGTCGGCGAGCCCTTCGGAACGCCCAGCAACTCGGCGTCGGCATCGCTGAGCAACGCCGCCCGCAGGCGCTGCAACCCCCGCGTGGGGGCAAAACCACGAGCCTCGAGCGCATCGTAAAGCGAAGGTCCGATCGATTCGGGTTCGGGAAGGAACCGCAACGGCAGCACGGTGTGCTCGATCGCCATCGGCACGCCATTGGCGAGACGCAGGCGCTTCAGGCGCAGCACGCTCTCCGTGGGAACCACGCCCAACATCATCGCCTCCTCTGCAGAGGGCAGAAACACGCCAGTCTCAAGCTCGCGCGAAGTCGCGCGGAAACCGCGCATCCGCATATCCTCGGTAAAGCCGGTCAGCCGCGAAAATGGCGCCTCGACCCGGGGGACGGCGCGGTGAATGAAGGTGCCGGCGCCTTGGCGGTGGAACAACAAGCCCTCGTCAACCAGCGCAAAAATCGCGCGACGCAGGGTCGTTCGGGAAACGCCAAACGTGGTGGAAAGTTCGCGCTCGCCGGGCAGCACCTGGGCGTCGGCGAACCGACCGCTTTCGATCTCGCGTCGCAGCGTTTGCGCGAGCGAGCGATAGCGCGCGCCGTTCTTTTCCTCGGTCAGCGTCACGAGGCCGGCTCCGTCGGCAACACGCCGCCAGCCAGCAGGATCGCGCCGTCGGTCGGATCGAACCGCGGCGCGCGGATCTTCGCCGACAGCGCTGGTGAATAGAACGGCCGCAGCGGCTCGCATAATCCGCCGACTGCCGCGATCCGTTCGGCGCCGAGCGCCTCCACCGCAGCGGCGAGCGCGCCAACAGCGTGCACGGCGGCATCGATTATCGACAGCGCATTCGGGTCGCCCGCCGCTGCCGCCTCGACCACAAGCGGGGCAAAGGCGCCATAGTCGCCGGGCTTGGCGCTAGGCGCCCAGCGCAGCATCGCCTCGGGGTCGTCAGCGAAGCGGGCGAGAATTTCGCGGGTGAGCGTGCTGGCGAGGCCAAGCCCGTCGTGAGCGCGCAACGCTGCACGCAGGGCGTCAGCGCCGATGCGCGCCGCCGAGCCGTCGTCGCCGAGCAGGAAGCCGCGGCCGCCAACGATGACCTCGCGGCCGCGAACCCGTGCAAGACCTGCCGTACCAGTGCCGATGATCAGCAGGCCACCGTCCTCGCCGCCATGCGCGCCAATGCAAGCGCTGACTGCGTCGTTGACCACCCGCGCATCGCCGAAATCGGCCAAGGCGGCGGCAAAGCGGTCCGCCTCTTGCTTAGTCGACACTCCCGCAACACCGAGGCCCAGTCGGAATTGAGTGGTATGATTTTTTCCCGATCCGGCTGCGGCGATGGCGCGCGCAACGACGTTGCGCGCCACGGCGACAGCAACGTCGAAATTGACATAGGCGTTCGCGGCCGGCCCTTCGCTCTCGGCTATGAGCATGCCCGCAGCATCGCGCAAACGCGCTCGGACGCGCGTAGCGCCGGCATCTACGCCGAGATAGAGAGTTTCACCCGCCGCCATGGGTCCTCCCATCGGACGAGGCGCCCGCGGACGTTTTTCACGTTCGGCGCCCCTAGACAAGAGGTATACGTTCTGGCTAGGATAAGCACAAGTGGTCTATACCACTTAGGCGCAAAATGGTTTTCGCGGCAGCGCGGGGCTCATTTGCCGCATTAATCCGCAGCGCCGGATTGCCGATTATGAGAGGGAGAGCACAATGAACCAAAGCATGAAATCCACGGCGCGCTTGGGGGTCGGCATCGCCGCTCTCTTGACCGGACTGGCCGCGGCGCAAGCCGGCGCGCTGAAAATCGAGAGCTGGCGCAACGACGACGCCGACATCTGGAATTCGCAGATCATTCCTGCTTTCAACAAGCACTATCCCGACATCACGATCGAGTTCTCGCCCTCCGCTCCCAAGGAATATAATGCCGCGTTGAACGCACGCCTCGCTGGCGGCGCCGCTGGCGACCTGATCGCCTGCCGTCCGTTCGACGCCTCGCTCGACCTCTACAACAAGAAACAGCTGGTCGGTCTCGACGATCTCAGCGGAATGCAGAACTTCTCCGACGTGGCGAAGGCCGCCTGGAGCACCGACGACGGCAAGACCACTTTCTGTGTGCCGATGGCCTCCGTCATTCACGGCTTTATCTATAACAAGGACGCGCTTGCGAAGGTTGGCGCTTCCGAGCCGAAGACGATGGACGAATTCAACGCGCTGCTCGAAAAGCTGAAGAAGGACGGGACCTACACGCCGATCGTGATGGGCACCGCCGATCAGTGGGAAGCCGCGACCATGGGCTTCCAGAACATCGGGCCCGATTACTGGCACGGCGAAATGGGCCGCGCCGCACTGATCTCCGGCAAGGAGAAATTCACCGACGCGTCGTATGTCGCCGACTTCAAGGAGCTCGCCTCGTGGGCGCCCTTCATGGGCAACGGCTTCCAGGCGCAGACCTATCCCGACAGCCAGAACCTATTTTCGCTCGGCAAGGGCGCCATCTATCCCGCGGGATCGTGGGACATCTCGACCTTTCGCGCGACGGCGAAATTCCCGATGGGCGCGTTCAAGCCGCCGATGCTGGCTGGCGAAAAGGATTGCTACATCTCCGACCACACCGATATCGCGATGGGCCTGAACGCCGCCTCCAAAAACCAGGCCGACGGCAAGAAATTCCTGGAATGGCTCGCGACGCCTGAATTCGCCACGCTCTACGCCAACGCGCTACCAGGCTTCTTCCCGCTGTCGAAAGAACCCGTCGTCATCAAGGACGATCTCGCATCAACCTTCGTCTCCTGGCGCAAGGAGTGCAAATCAACGATCCGCAATTCCTACCAGATCCTCTCGCGCGGCACGCCAAACCTCGAGAACGAACTCTGGAACGTCTCAGCGCAGGTGATCAATGGGTCGCTGACGCCCGAGGCCGCCGGCAAGCAACTGCAGGTCGGGTTGGACAAGTGGTACAAGCCCGCGAAATAGGGGCCTAGAGACCCTTTCCCGCTGCGAGTAGGGCGGGAGAGGACGGCGCCGCAGAAAGGCGGTTGAGCCCCGCCCTCTTCCGACGCTTCGCGCCCGCTTCCCGCAAATCGGGAGGCGGAGATCACCCCTCAACGGACTCCGCCATGGCCGCCCCGCCGTCCCAACTCGTCGCCTCGATGCCGCGCGCGCGGCTGATTGGCCTTATGGCGCTGTTCCTCGGTCCCGCGGTCGTCGTCTACAGCGCGATATCCGTGTATCCGCTGATCGCCACCATGGCGCTATCAACTTACTCGACCACCGCGACCGGCGAACACGTGTTCGTCGGCCTCGCCAATTTCGTCACGCTGCTCACCGACTCCGTCTGGTCGGCGCCGTTCTGGAACGCAGCCTGGAACAACCTGAAATTCTTCATCGTGCATATGCTGGTGCAAAACCCCGTCGGCATCGCGCTTGCGGGATTGTTGAGCCTGCCCCAACTCACTGGCCGCAGCATCTATCGCACGCTGATCTTCCTGCCAACCATGCTCTCGGTCGTGATCGTCGGCTTTGCCTGGAATCTTATCCTGTCGCCGCTATGGGGCGTATCGGAGGGCGCATTGAAAAGCGTCGGCCTCGGCTCGCTGTTTGCCCCCTGGTTGGGGCTGCCTTCGACCGCGCTGATCACGCTCGCGCTGATCTCCGTGTGGCAGTTCGTCGGCATTCCGCTTATGCTGATCTACGCGGCCTTGCTGAACATTCCCGACGAATTGGTCGACGCCGCCCGTGTCGATGGGCTCAGCCAGTTTCGCATCTTCTGGTACATCAAGCTGCCGTTGATCCTGCCCACGATTGGGCTGATTTCGGTGCTGACCTTCGTTGGCAACTTCAATGCGTTCGACCTTATCTATTCCGTCAAGGGCGCGCTGGCTGGCCCGAATTTCGCCACCGACATTCTCGGCACGTTGTTTTATCGCACCTTCTTTGGCAACCAGTTGCAGGTGGGCGATCCCACCATGGGCGCGACGGTTGCGACGCTGATGTTCTTCATCATCCTGGTTGGCGTCTGCCTCTATCTGTTCGTGATCCAGAAGCGCATGATGCGCTACTCATTCTGAGGGAAAGTCGTCCCATGCGGCCCGTCATTTCCCGCATCGGCGTACACGCCGTGCTGATCGCCTACACCCTGCTCGCGACCCTGCCGATCCTGCTCGTCGTGATGAATTCGTTCAAGGCGCGCAACGCGATCTTCGGATCGCCGCTCTCGCCTCCCAATGCGCTGACCTTCTCGTTGATCGGCTACATGAAGGTGCTGAGGAACGCCCACGTCGGCACTTGGATTTTTAATTCGCTGATCGTTACGCTGGGCTCGATGTTCTTCGTGCTGCTGTTTGGCGCCATGGCGGCCTGGGCGCTAACGGAATACCGTTTCCGCGGCACAAACGCGCTCGCGCTCTATCTGTCGATCGGCATTATGGTGCCGATCCGATTGGGCTCGGTGGCGATCTTGACCATGATGCGGCAGGCCGGCCTCAACGACACGCTGACCGCGCTGATCCTGGTCTATGTCGCGCAGGGGCTGCCGATGGCGATCTTTATCTTGAGCGAATTCATTCAGCAGATTCCCAAAGACCTCAGCGACGCCGCGCGTTGCGACGGCGTGCCCGAGACGCGTATTTTCTTCGAGGTCATCGCGCCGCTGCTACGTCCTGCAATCGCGACCGTCGCCGTGTTCACCATCGTGCCAATCTGGAACGACCTGTGGTTTCCGCTGATTCTAACATCGAGCGAGAAAACCCACACGATCACGCTCGGCGTACAGCAGTTTCTCGGGCAGTACATTACCGATTGGAACAGCGTGCTCGCCGCGCTGTCGCTGGCGATCCTGCCGGTAGTCGCGATTTACGTCATCTTTTCTCGCCAGCTCATCAGCGGGCTCACCGCGGGCGCGGTCAAATAAGGATGGGGCATGGCCACGCTGCGCATTTCCGGGCTGAACAAATCCTACGGCGAATCCGCTATTTTGAAGAACATCAATCTTGGCGTCGCCGATGGTGAATTCGTCGTGCTGGTTGGTCCCTCCGGCTGCGGCAAGTCTACACTTCTGCGCATGATCGCGGGCCTCGACGGCGTGACCAGCGGCGACATTTACATCGGCGAAAAGCGCGTCAACTCGCTCGAACCCGCAGCGCGAAAAATCGCGATGGTGTTCCAGTCCTATGCGCTCTACCCGCATATGGACGTGCGCAAGAACATGACCTTCGGGCTCAAGTTTTCCGGCATGGCAAAGCGCGAAATGGAGCGCCGGGTCGCGGAGGCCGCACGAATGTTGAGGCTCGAGCCGTTACTGGCGCGACGTCCGCGAGATCTCTCCGGCGGCCAGCGACAGCGCGTCGCGATCGGCCGCGCGATCGTGCGGGAGCCCGACGTGTTCCTATTTGACGAGCCACTCTCCAACCTCGACGCCGCGCTGCGCGTCTCGACCCGCGTCGAGATCGCCAAGCTGCATCGCTTGCTTGCGGCCACCATGGTTTATGTCACGCATGATCAGACCGAGGCGATGACGCTCGCCGACCGCATCGTGGTGATGAACCAGGGCGAGATCGCGCAAGAAGGACAGCCGCTCGATCTCTATTATGCGCCCGCCAATCTGTTCGTCGCCGGCTTCATCGGCTCGCCCAGCATGAATTTTTTCGATGCTTCCGTAAAGCGCCGGGACGAGCGCGGCGTGACGATCGGCGGGCCGAATTTGCCGGATTTCGAGCTGCCCGCGAAAACCGGCGCGCCCGTGGGC
>JAYTRP010000379.1:0-4645 GCA_043746145.1 Hyphomicrobiales bacterium
CGAGCGACATGTCCGACCCCATTGTCATATCCGCTCGATGATCCTTTCGCCGAACAGCCCCTGCGGCCGGAACAGCAAGAACGCCAGCGCGATCGCGTAAGCGAGCCAGCGCTCGATCCCGCCACCCATAAGCCCGCCCCAGTAAAACTCGCCCATCTTCTCGCCGACGCCGATGATCAGCCCGCCAACGATCGCGCCGGGGATCGATGTGAGCCCGCCCAGGATCAGCACCGGCAGCGCCTTCAGCGCCACAACTTGCAGCGCGAACGACACGTCCGAGCGCGCGCCCCACATGATCCCAGTCGCCAGCGCGACCACACCCGCGGCGAACCAGACGATCACCCAGATCTGCTCAAGCGAAATCCCAACCGACAAGGCGGCTTGATGATCGTCGGCGACGGCGCGCAACGCTCGGCCGATCCGGGTTTTCTGAAAAAATATCCCGAGTCCGACAACCATGATCAGCGCGATCGTTGCCGCCGCGATGTCCAGCTTTTGCAGCGTGACCGTCCCACCCAGAGTATGCAGATCGATCGCCCCTTCGGGCAGGAACAATTCCCTGGTGATCATCGACTTCGGATTGCCGCCGAACACGAACTCGCCAAAGCCGATCAGGAAATAATTGAGGCCGAACGTCGCCATCAACAGGATAATATCCGGCTGATTGACGAGCGGGCGCAGCACCAGACGCTCGACCCCGACGGCCAGCCCGTACATGATCGCCACCGTCGCCAGCAGCGCAATCCAGGCGGGAACGCCCTTCTCGTGCAAGCCAACCAAGGTCAGCGCGGCGAACACCATCATGATGCCCTGTGCGAAGTTGAATACGCCGGAGGCCTTGTAGATCAGCACGAAGCCGAGCGCGATCAACGAATAGAGCACGCCGCTGACCAGCCCCTCCCACACCGTCTGCGCGAGCAGGTCCGGCGCCGAGATCATCTGCGCGAACGGATCTACGAAAATAGCGTAGAGCGGGTTCATCGGGGCCTCATGGCTCGACACCGAGATAGGCGGCGATCACTTTCGGGTCCGCCTTCACGACTTCGGGAACGCCATCGGCGATCTTGCGGCCATACTCCAGCACGACGACGCGGTCGGACAAATCCATCACCACGCCGATGTCGTGCTCAATCAAGGCGACGGTGGCGCCGAGCCTGCGGTTGGCTTCCAGGATAAAGCGGCTCATGTCCTCTTTTTCCTCGCGGTTCATGCCCGCCATCGGCTCGTCGAGCAGCAGCAACTTCGGCTCCATCGCCAGCGCGCGGCCCAACTCGACCCGCTTTTGCAGGCCGTAGGGGAGTTTGCCGACCGGCGTTTTGCGGATCGACTGGATTTCCAGGAAATCGATGATCTCCTCGCAGAACTCGCGATGGCGGATTTCCTCCGCAAGTGCGGGTCCATGCCGCAGCGCCTGCCAGAACAACCCTTTGTGCATGCGCAAAGCGCGGCCTGTCATGATGTTGTCGAGCGTCGTCATGCCCTTGAACAGCGCCACGTTCTGGAACGTGCGCGCGATGCCTTGCGCCGCGGCCTCGTGCGGCCGCATGCGGCGGCGGGCCTGACCCGCAAAGGTGATCGTGCCGGTTTGAGGATGATAGAAGCCGTTGATCACGTTAAGCATCGACGTCTTGCCGGCGCCGTTGGGGCCGATGATCGCACGGATTTCGCCACGCCTGATGTCGAACGAAACATCGGAGATCGCCCGCACCCCGCCAAACGCGAGCGACACGTTTTGCAACGATAACAGAATTTCCGGCGCCGCGCTCAAGCCGCTTCCGCCCTGGCCGAAACGGGCGCATCGCTCCTCGCTGCGTCATGGATGCGCGAGCGACCCTCCAACCGGCCTTTGCGGCCATCCTCGTAGGTGATCTCTGCCGAGATCGCGGCCTCACTGGCGCCGCTATAGAGCCCTTCAACCATCGACGCATAGCGTTCGGCGATGAAGCGGCGGCGCACTTTCTGCGTGCGGGTGAGTTCGCCATCGTCAGCGTCGAGTTCTTTCGGCAGGATCAGATAACGTCGGATCTGCGCGCCCGCCATCGCCGGCTCGCACGACAGCGCCTGGTTGACGGCCTCGACGTGTTTGCCAATCAGCTTGGCGACATCAGAATGGCCCGCGAGTTCCTGATAAGACCCATAGGAGACGCCGTTGCGCTCCGCCCAAGCGCCGACCGAGGCGAGTTCAATATTGAGCATCACGGCGACGAAATCGCGCCCGTCGCCGATCGCCACGACTTCGCGAATGTCAGAGAAGAATTTCAGCTTGTTCTCGATGTATTTGGGCGCGAACAACTGCCCGCCGGCGAGCCGGCCGACATCCTTGGCGCGGTCGACAATTTTTAGTTGACCGTCAGGCTCGAAGTAACCCGCGTCGCCGGTCTTGATAAAGCCGTCTTCGGTCATCGCCTCGCGCGTCTTATCGGGCTCCTCGAAATAGCCGACGAAGGCGCCGGGCGATTTAAATTGCACCTCGCCATCCCCGGCGATGCGCAGTTGAACGTTCGGCGCGGGCGGCCCAACCGTATCGGAGCGCACCGCGCCGTCGGCTTGCGCGGTGATGTAGAGGAACGCCTCGGTTTGCCCATAGAGTTGTTTGAGGTTGAACCCGAGCGAGCGGTAAAAGGCGAACAAATCCGCCCCGATTGCCTCACCGGCGGTATAGGCGACGCGCACGCGCGTAAAACCCAGCGCGTTCTTCAGCGGTCCGTAAATCAACAGTTCGCCCAGCGCATAATGCGCCCGCGCGGCGAGCGGGACGGGCTGGCGGTTGATGATCCGCTCGCCCCAACGACGCGCCACCTCCATGAAATGACGAAACAACCAACGCTTTCCAGCGCTGGCGTCCTCCATTCGGATCTGCACGCGGGTGAGCAGCGCCTCGAACACACGTGGCGGCGCAAAATGAAAGGTCGGGCCGATCTCGCGCAAGTCCTCGGCCGCCGTCTCCGCGCTTTCGGGACAGGCCATGCAGAAGCCGGCGACAAACCCCTGCGCGTAGTTGAGATAATGGTCGCCCGCCCAGGCGAGCGGGAGGTAGGCGAGCACCTCGTCGCGGTCGGTCAGGTTGTCGAAAGCGACCGTGTCGCGCGCGGCGGCAATACAGCGCTCGCCGGAGAGCACCACGCCCTTGGAGCGCCCCGTCGTGCCGGAGGTATAGAGGATAACGGAGGGGTCGGAACCAAGGCCATTCTCGATGCGCGCGTCGAGAGCTTGGGCGACAACGGGATCTGTCAGCGCTGTGCGGCCTGCCTCCATCGTGGCGTCGAGCGAGGCGAGGCGGGGCTCGTCATAGTCGCCAAGTCCGCGCGTTTCGTCGTAGAGGATGCGGCGCAGCTTTGGCAGACGTTCCGCGATCGAGAGCGCCTTGTCGACCTGCTCCTGATTTTGCGCGATCAGCAGGCTCGCGCCTGATTGCTCCAGAACTAGCGCCAGTTCCTCCGCCACGGAATCGGCGTAGAGGGGAACGGGAATCGCTCCAAGCATCTGCGCCGAGGTCATCGACCAGTAAAGGCGCGGACGATTGCCGCCGGCGATCGCCAACCGATCGCCCTTCGCGACACCCAGCAAGGCGAGCCCCTGCGCGAGAGCGCGCGTCTCCTCGTAGGCCTGCCCCCAAGTCCAAGTGCGCCAGATGCCGAAATCTTTCAGGCGGAACGCCGGACGGTCGCCGCGCACCCACGCGTTTACGCGCATGAGTTTGGCGAATGTATCATCCGAACTCGCCCGTTTTGGCCCCGCTGGCATCGACCCTCCCGCGCTGACGGCCTGTTTATCCGAAGCAGCGCAGCAGAGAACATCAGGCTCCGAGGCAGAACGTAACCCCTACTAAGGTCGAGACGAGACCTTTAAGAAAGCCGCCAATAGCTTCACCTAAATTTAGCCGGGAATGCTCGTGAAAGGGTCCGATGCGTCGATTTCGATCGCTTCAAAGTGCCGGATATTCACGGTTAGTAGCAGAAGGTCGTGCGACCGAGCGGTCGCGCCGATATAAACGTCGGCGTGACCGGGGTGCTTTCCCGCCGACAACGCGGCGTCAGAGATAGCGCCGGCGATCCGCGCGACCTGCGCATCAATGGCAAGAATACGATCGCCGAACCGGCTCATGAGATCGTCCAGCCAGCGGGCGAGGGTTTCCGCGCGCTGCGCGCCGCCGGCGCGCCGAAGCTTGCAAATGCCGGCTTCGATTTCTGCGATCGTTGTCGCAGACAAAAAGAGGCGAAGGTCCTGATTGCGCAGCCATGATGAAAGCTCATCCGAGATCGCGGGTTGGCCGGGCGCAAATTGCGAGATGACCGACGTGTCTATGAGATAGCCAAGGCTCAAAGGTCGACGCTGCGGCTAGTCGAACTATCGCGCTCGAAGTCCAACCCCTCAGGGAACGACAACAAGAAATCGGCGAAACTTGCGGTTCTCACGGGATAGAGACGCCGTGCGTCCTCGAACGGCGCGATCAAAGCGACCGGCGTCCCATTCTGCATAATGATCGTGGGTTCGCCATGAGCTGCCGCCTCCAAGAGAGCCGGAAAGGTCCTCTCCGCTTCGCCAACCATCACGGTTTTCATAACGCATCATCCGTTTCTAATTCGCCAGACTACCCCGTGCGCCTCGATTGTAAACGGGCGCCCCCTCTACCCTCACCCCCCAA